>NZ_CALPCY010000011.1:0-130080 GCF_943193115.1 Otoolea muris | reverse complement strand
TTTCCGTCACTTTTACCTCTTTGCAGGAAAATCCTACGCAAAGTTTATATGCGACAACGTGTCGCTGCACTGTCAAATGGCGCTAACCTTGCGCCGCAGCTAATCAGGATAGATTTAGCTGTCTTGCCCGCCGCAAGTTTGTACTTTTTATACTGGCGGACAGCGAAGTGGTTCGGGTCTTTTTCCTCCAGTTCGTCAAACAGCAGGTCAACGGCATTTTTAAAATTTTCGTCATCTTCCCTCGCTTCGCTTGCGTCAATCATATCAATCAGCATGGCGAAATTCTGTTCTTCCTCCGGGGCTTCATACCAGATATAGGCGATAAGCGCCGTGTAATACAGCTTTTCCGCTTTCACCCAGAAATCCTCGCCGGATTGCTGCCCCTCCCCTTTGGTGTTGACAATAATCGTGTTTACAAGTTTCAAAATGTCCTTTTCACTCCGTAAATAGGCGAAAGGGTTGTAGTGCATGGACTTTGCGAAGTTTATGGTATTGAGGACTTTTATCTTATATTTTCCCCGCTTCAGCATCTTTCCGACCTCGCATAAAACGGTGCCTTTCGGGTCAGTCACCACGAATGAGCTGTGCATCTGCATCAGGTTCGGTTTCACAAAAAACCTGGTCTTGCCGGAGCCGGAACCGCCTATCACAAGGATATTTTTATTCCTTGCATATTTTGGCTGTTTCGGCCTGCCTGACATCATCAGCCTCTCCGTCTGCGTCAGCAGGATATTGTTCTCAAACACAGAATCCATGTAAGGCTCTATGTCCTTTGCGTTGCCCCACCTTGCGGAGCCGTACTCCGTGCCATGCCGGAACTTCTTGGCGTTCTTGGCTTTGAAATATACCACAAGCCTTAAAGCGATGCCGCAGCACACCCCGATCAGAAGATCCACCGGATAGAAACTCGGCAGGGGATTGGAAAACAAGCCTTCCAACCCCGCCATGACCTCCATCATCTTTGCGGAAGCGTCCTGCCCCGGCGATACCCGCCACAAACACGCTATCTTGTCACAGAAGTATCCGGCAAGCACATAGGGGAGGTTCATCAGGACAAGTTTCTTTTTGTCTACATTCCCGGTCTTTGCCTTGATATTTTCAGGAATGGATTTTAAGTCTTTGGCTATGCCGTTTATGATATTGCTCATAGGCTCTGCCCCCTGTCCTTGTTTTTCTCCCGGCTCCGTTCCCGGTTCTTGTCCTGCGATACTGCGTCCTTGAAATGGTTCAGTTTCTCCCGCAGGGAAACCCTGCCTTTCTTTTTCTCATTACCATAAACAAATTCTTTGAATGCCTGTGCGATTGCGTCTGCATCCCTGCCCTTGAAAAGCACCACATATTTTGGCGGTACGGTTGTCTTGTCTTTCTTTATGGCAAAATCAACATTATACTTTTTTGCCACACGCTCAAAAGACTTGATGTTGCCGTCCGTGATTTCGATGGACGATGCCCCCACGCCCTCTCCAATGAGCTTTTTCACAGAAGTTTTTCCATGCGTTCTCTGCGCTTTCTGCTTACGGTGGTTCAGGTACATCTTCATCGCCGCTTTCAGCACGTTGGCATCCAGCTTTGCCGTCTTTATCACAAGGGCAATCGTTTTTTGTGTCACTTCCTCCTGCATGAAGCACCTCCCTGTTATATTTCCGGGAAAATTCATGTACTAAGGCGGAATCCCCCGGCAGATAATGTCATAGACAATCTTCACTTTAAAATACGCCATAGTTCTCCTTTCCACTTCTGGACATCATGTCCAAAAGTTACGGTAACAGGCACTCTGTCCTGATATAATCCTCATATCCCTTTAATTCCATTTCTGCATCCGTATCATGGGATAAACAGATTCCGGTAAACCCGCAAAGGCTGTCAGCGGTCAGGAAATCTTGATAGAGCCTGCCAAAATCAGCGGCAAATTTCTCTATGATCCGTTCATGGCTGTCCTCCAGGCAGAGCTGGTAATAAATTTTCCTTCCGCTGCACTTTCCCCGCATATCCGAAAGAAAATAATTCATCTCTCCTGACTGTTTTACCGAAACCTGTATACAGTTGCCCCTCCTCCTTAACTGAAAGCAGGTAACACTACGCCTTGTGGAAACAGTAATGTTGGGATTCACGCCCGCTTTCCCACAGGCTTCCGCTATTTTCCCCAATAATGCCACGACCGCTTTTTTCTGAAAATCCACCTTTTCCATTCTTCTTCCTTTCCACCTCTGGACATCGTGTCCAGAAGTTATCATTTTTCATTTAAGCAGTAGATTGTGTGCAGGTTCGCAGACAGCTCATTGCCCGTATACCCCACATCATCAAGCAATAATGCCTGGAACAGCACATCGCCCACACCGTCAAGCAGCACAATCCTCTGCTCCGGCTCCGTAAGGTGTCCGTATTCCACCCCATCCGAAACAACGGATTTCCTTGCCGCTTCACAATGGGTAAACAAGCCGAGGATATATTTGTTTGACATGATAAACGCATAGGTTTCCTGTCCGTCATGTGTCATGCGGCATTTCTTCGCCTCCCCTTCTGGAAGCGTGAAGATACACCGCACCGTTTCCAGACAAAGCCCGCTTTCATAATCCGGCTGTAACCGCTTCTTGTAACGCTGCACCCTCGCATAAATCCCCTCCCGGTCTATGACGGAATGGGTACGCTTAAACTGCGGCTTTTTGCAGAGAATATCCAAATCCATATACACGTTGTTGATTATGGTTTTCTCTGCATACCGCCGGAATGATCTTAACCTCAGCAGATAAGCAAGCGCCTCGTCCAGCTTTTCCTCCGATGTAATGGGCTGGAAAGGCTTGCCGCCAAACTCCAGCCTGTCAAACATAAGCGGGCAGCTCCCCTTTTTCGCTTCACGCTCCATTACCCGCCTGACATCCCGCAATGATTCCATTTCTATCTCCTTTCCCGTTTCCCGCTGCGCTGACCGGAAACAATAAAAAGGGCAGCTACAAATCTACTGACTCATAACCGCCCTTACGCTGTTCTGTATTTATCTTTTTTTAATACAGGGGTCTTCCACCCCCGTACCCCTGGAAACCTTGCCGGAAATGTGATTGAAAAGATAATCACATTTCCAACAAGGCTGAAAGTGCCACCCGCCACGCTCTGTCAGGCTCATTTTATTTCTACTCCCGCTGCTTCTGCGAAATGCTGCTTCCTGCCCATAAGTTCATTCTGCTTTTCTTCCGGTAACTGCCTGAAAATATCATCATAGTCAATATCCTCTATTTTCATTTTCCTCGCAAGCATGATGAGCTGTGTATGCAGCCATTCTTCCCACAGGTCATTAAACAGCGCCTGGCTGTCCGTGAAAGTAAAATCATTCTCAAATCCTGTTGGCGGCGTATAATATTGCAGCTTTACGAAGCCATATCTGCCAACATCAACCACCACAACGTCCACATCTTCCAGCTCCGCAAAGGCATCCACCACTCTCCAGCATTTTTCCCGTTCTTTCTCTGTAATGTATGCTTTTTTATCCATAAGCCTTTCATCTCCTTACACATATTTTCTATACCCATGGCAGAATGTCAAGCCTTGCCATCCTCTCCATAAGGGTTTCATCCGGCTCAAACTCCCGCAAAAGGGAAGTGTCAGCGAAGATAAACCTTTCTTTATATTGGTTCATAATATCCATCAGCATCAGGAAACATTCATGATGATAGAGGAAACCGGCAAGGCAGAGCAGTTCACTGTCCTTTAATTCCCCTGCCCTGAAATAATTTTCAAAATCATAATGGTCTGCAAATTTACAGAAAGCAAGTTTTTCCAGCAGCAATGCTTTTCCCATTCCATCCAGTTCCTCATATCTTTTCCGCAGTTCTTTTTTATCCATCCTGTTGTACTCCTTTTCCTTTCCATCTCCATTTTTAGTAACTATAACCATCTCCATTATAGGGGCATAATAAAACATATTCAAGCGAGGAATGGAGGGAAATATCGCAAATTATGATTAGATTCGACAAACTTTTTCAAACTTTAAAGGAAAATGGGATCAGCCAGTACAGCCTTTATACCCGCCACGGTGTCAGCCGGTCACAGATCCAACGGCTGAAAAATAACCAGTCCGTCACCACCCACACACTGAACATGATACTGAATATCTTAGGCGAGGGCTTTTCCCTGAATGACATCGCTGAATTTACACCGGATACAGAGCAGACGAAAGAATAAACTGCTCTGTTTTTTTGCACCTCTGGACATTGTGTCCAGAAGTCCGTTAAGTGATTCCCTTTTCTGCCCACCCACCGCCATACATATCGTGCTGAACCTCCTGCTGGTAGTAATGGCTCATGGTTGAGGGGGCATTGTAAAGTGCCGTAATCAGATATGCCCTGATGTTGGTGATCTTTGTTGTGGTTTCCTTCATACAGCCCATGACATACTCCACATGGCTGCTGTTCAGTTTCAGGAAGCGAGATTTCACAAGCTCGTAAGGGTAATCCTCCCCGTTAATGCGGATTGTCCTGCGCTTCACGCATACCACATCACAGACGGTTTCATAAATTTCCTCATACATCTCCTTATCGTCATTCCCATCGTACCTCATGTGGTGTTCGTATTCCAGATTTTTACGGATAAGAGCCATATATGCGCCTGCTTCATCTATCCCATCAATCGTATCAGATTTTCCCTGTGTTCCAGCGCTATCCACATCTCCCACGGATTGATTGATAGGATTGGGATAACTCATATCCGTATGGTTCTGATCGTTATAGTTAGGATTGTTATAATTAGGGGCAAATCTTTTTACTTCTTGAAGTCCAGTTTCTTTACTTCCAGAAGTCAAATTATTTTCCCTCTTCAAGTCAGTTTCCTTTACTTCCAGAAGTTCAGATTTTTTACTTTCAGAAGTCAAAGTTCTTTCCTTCTTGAAGTAAAGATTCTTTACTTCTGTGGAAAAATCAGTATTTACAGCCTCTACGCCGCTTTCTTTTCCCGGCACGGAAGCAAAATTTTTCACATATATGATGTCAGGCTTTCCAAGCCCCCTGCGCTTTTTCTCAATCAGCCCGATTCCATTATCCGCATCCAATTCACGGATAACTTTTATGCAGGTAGGCTTTGAACATCCCAAATCTTCCATGATATTCTCTACGGCATAAATAATATATGCCCGGTTTTCATCGTCCAGCCACCCGTTTTTCATGGAAAGCGACATCCGGTCAAGCATCAGTCCATACAGGAGCTTAGCATCGCTGCTAAGCCCCTTAAAACGCTCATCTTTAATCAGCAGGCGGGGAACACGGTAAAAAGAAAACTGCTCTGCTTCTACGCCATAGTAATAATTGAATTTCAATGGCTCGCCCATTCTGCCGCCCCCTTTACTGGTTATTCTGCCATTCCTCCAAAAGCTGGATAATGATGCTTTCTATATCATCATTGGAATAATCCTCCGAAAAATATCTGCTTATCTTATCGCCTTTAATCGTTACTTTCCTCTCCTTCGGCTTTTCCTCCGACAATATCAGCCTAACCATTGCCAGAGTCAGCTCGCCGCCTTTTCCGTATTCCTTCAGCTTTGCCGCCTGCGCATTGGAAACCGATGCGCCCGTTTCCTGGAGAATGACGGTTACATACTGCTGCTGTTCTTCTGAAAGAAAAGAAATGTCAACACCCTGCGCTATCCCTATCTTTTTTGCGTCCACCATGCCAAGCAGCTCATCAGAAAGCCTTGCAAGCCACACATACCTCTGCACGGTCTTTCCGCTTTCCCCGGCAGCTTCCCCCACTTCGTCAAGGGTGCTGCCGCCTTTGCTGCCCTGGTGCTTCATAGCTTCGTATTTCATGGCATATGCCTTCGCTTTTTCGCTCGGTAAAATGTCCTCCCTCTGGATATTGGAATCCACCATGATGATCGTAGCTTCATCGTCTGTATAGTTCCTGACAATGACGGGCATCGTGTCAAGCCCCGCCATTTCCGACCCCCGTTTCCTGCGGTGTCCGGCTATGATCTCATAGCCGCCGCCCTCCCTCGGCCTCACAATTCCGGGTACAAGCACACCATATCTGCCGATACTCTCCGTGGTTTCCTCCATTTTTTCATCATCAAGGACACGGAACGGGTGTCCTTTAAATGTATGTAAATCCGCCAGCTTCGCATGGATAATCTGCTCCCCTGATGTGTCTCCTGTGCCGCCAAATAAATCATCAAAACTGTTCAATCTGACTTTTGATGCGCTCCCTGCCTTACTGCCCATTGACAAGCACCTCCTTCGTCAAGGACTTGTATGCCCCGGCAACCTTGCCTTTTGGGTCATGCTCGTAAATGCTCACGCCCTCTGCGGACGTTTCCGCCGCCCTCACCGACATCGGTATGCTATTCTCGAATATCCGCACCCTGCTTCCATAGGTTTCGATAAGCAGCGCCGTAATATCCCTTGCGTAGTTCGTGCGGTTGTCTACCATTGTCAACAGAATACCCTCAATCTCCAGTTTCGGGTTAATCTGCCTCTTTACCTTGCCTATGGTCTTGATAAGCTGTTCCAAGCCTTTCACGGGCAGGTATGCCGCCTGAACCGGAATGAGTATGCTGTCGGCACAGGCAAAGGCATTTATGGTAATCATCCCCAAAGAGGGCATACAGTCGATTAAAATGTAATCGTACCCGTCCTTTAACCTCTCCACATAGGAGCGCAGCATAATCTCCCGGCTCATCACATTCACAAGGGAAACCTCCAGACCGGACAGCTCAATGTTCCCCGGCATCAGGTCAATGCCTTCCTCATGCTTCAAGATACCGTAATCCGACTCCATTTCTTCATCGTTGATAACCTTTTCCAATACGTTCGCAAGGGTGACATCCAGCTTGTCCGGCTCCGTGAAGCCTAGGCTTGCGGTCAAGCTGCCCTGTGCGTCCGCATCTATTACTAATACTTTCTTTCCCTGTTTTGCCAGCCCGATCCCCAGGCTGCTCGTTGTGGTGGTCTTGCCGACACCGCCTTTCTGGTTTGCTATCGCTATCACTTTACACATGGTCTTATTCCTCCGTTTAGTTAAATTTTTCTTTGATGTTGGCTTTCTGCACTTCCACATAAGCCCGGTAATACCTGTTTGTACCCTTGTTCCGGTACAGCTCGGAAACTTCCGTCACAGCCACTTTAGGCTGTTTTTGCAGGAGCTTCTCGAACCACTTAATATCATTCTTCGTTCCCATCAGTCGAATTTTCAGCACGTTTCTTCTCCATTTCTGCAAGGATTTCCTCAACAGACCGCTGTTTCTGGCAGTATTCCGGGTAACGGAGCTTGATGCCCTGCCAGAAGTACATCGCATAGCCGCAGCAGAAAATATCGCTTACGGAATATCCCCTGCACTCGCCTATCTGCTCGTCCTTGCGCTTATAATCATCAACACTTGGCGTTCCGTCCGTGTAAAGGTTAAAGGCAAGCCTTACCACCCGGACACTGCCGCTTGTCTGCCAGCCCTGATGCAGACACTCTGTTTTGATGTACCCGGACTTGATATCGTAAATCTGGCTGAAATGATTCCTTGTGTCCTCAGAAATTCCGAGAATGTAAATCAACGCCTTGTGGTAGCAGTCCTGATACCTCGCCTTTTCCAGTTTCTCATAATAAAACTTCTCATGTTCCTCGTTTGCAAAAACCATGTGTGTGTTGTTGGCGCTCTGCGCACCTGCTCTTAACGCTGTGTTGTTCATCCTTTCTACCTCCAATTTTATATTTTGACCATAACAAAAGGACACTCCCAAATTCTCACTTGGAAAGTGTCCTAAAGGTACATACCCTATAAAATTGAATGCCGCAAAAACGTATTATTCAGTATTATCACGTATTATGCGTAGCAAATTTGTAGTAAATTTGTAGTAAATCACAACCCAAAATCGCTGAAACCCTTGATTTTACTGATTTTCTTTACCCAAAGTTTTCATCGTCGGGAACAAAATCACATCCCGTATCGCATAAGAATCCGTAAGCAGCATCACCAGCCTGTCAATTCCGTATCCGATCCCGCCCGTCGGAGGCATTCCGATCTCCAATGCATTCAAAAAATCTTCATCCGTATGGTTCGCCTCCTCGTCGCCGGCGGCGAAGGCTTCTTCCTGGGCCTTAAACCGCTCTCTCTGGTCAAGCGGATCATTTAACTCCGAGTAGGCGTTGCACATCTCCCGCCCATAGATGAAGAGCTCAAACCGTTCCACCAGTTCGGGATTGCCCGGCTTTTTCTTGGTGAGCGGGGAAATCTCAATCGGGTGATCCAGCACAAAGGTGGGCTGGATCAGATGTTCCTCGCAGAATTCCTCAAAGAACAGGCTGATAATATCGCCCTTTTTGTGGCGCGCTTCATACTCCACATGGTGCTGATCTGCCAGGACCCTTGCCTCCTCGTCCGTTGTCACCACGCTGAAATCCACGCCGGCATATTTCTTTACCGCGTCGATCATCGTCAGCCTCTCGAATGGCTTTGACATATCGATCACCGTGTCATTATAGCTTAACACCGCGCTCCCGCATACCGTCTCCGCCAGATAGCGGAACATGCTCTCTGTCAGCTCCATCATGCCCTCATAATCCGTATAGGCCTGGTACAGCTCCATGAGGGTAAACTCCGGGTTATGCCGGGTGTCCACGCCTTCATTGCGGAACACGCGCCCAATCTCGTATACGCGCTCTAAGCCGCCCACAATCAGCCTCTTTAGATACAGCTCCAGCGAGATGCGCAGCTTTACATCCTCGTCCAGCGCGTTGTAGTGGGTGGAAAATGGCCTGGCCGCCGCGCCGCCTGCATTGGACACCAGCATCGGCGTCTCCACCTCCATAAAGCCCCGCCCGTCCAGGAAGCTGCGGATTTCCTTTAAAATGCGGGAGCGCTTGATAAATGTGTCCTTTACCTCCGGATTCATGATCAGATCCACATAGCGCTGGCGGTAGCGCATATCCGTGTTCGTAAGGCCATGGAATTTCTCCGGCAGAATCTGCAGGCTTTTTGTGAGAAGGACCACGGACTCTGCATGGATCGAGATCTCGCCTGTTTTCGTCTTGAAAACAGTGCCTGTAATGCCGATGATATCTCCGATATCCAGCTTTTTGAATTCCTTATAGGACTCCTCGCCGATGCTGTCCCTTGCAACATAGGACTGGATATTTCCCTTCAAATCCTGGACATTACAGAAGGATGCCTTGCCCATCACGCGTTTGGCCATCATACGGCCCGCGATGGAGACTTCCTTTCCTTCCATCTCCTCAAAATGCTCTTTGGCATCCGTGCTGTGCGCGGTTACGTCAAATTTTGTAATCTGAAAAGGATCCTTTCCACTGCTCTGAAGCTCGGCCAGCTTTTCCCGGCGGACCTTCAGCAACTGATTTAAATCCTGCTCTTCCTTCTTGTTCTGCTGATTCTGCTCTGCCACTTTCTTCCACTCCTTTGTGAACTGTATGACTTATAACTCCTATGATACCCTCTGGATCTCGAGGATTTTATACTGAATCGTTCCGGCCTGCGTCTCGACCTCCACCGTCTCGCCGGCCTTTCTGCCCAGCAGCGCGTGGCCCACCGGGGACTCATTGGAAATTTTATTCTGAAGGCTGTTGGCCTCTGTGGAACCTACGATGCGGAATTCCATCTCCTCATCCTCCTCCACATCGAGAAGCTTTACCTTACATCCGATGCTGATTTTATCTAAATCAATCTCGTCCTCCACTACGACCTCAGCGTTTTTAAGGAGCTTTTCGAGCGTCTCGATCCGCGCCTCAATGTCCCTCTGCTCATCCTTGGCCGCATCGTACTCCGCATTCTCCGAGAGATCGCCCTGCTCTCTTGCTTCCTTAATCTTGGCCGCAATCTCCCTGCGCTTATTCACCTTCAGATCGTGAAGCTCATCCTCATACTGTTTCAGACCTGCGTAAGTTAAAATGTTCTTCTTTTCTGCCATTACAGTTACCCTTCCTTCTTATAATAAACATCCGTTTCCGGATTCTGATTCGATTCGCAACGATCCGGACGGCCTGAAACAGCGCCGTCCGGATACTCTGGAGGGCCGCGCTGAAACGCCGCCTGATATTGCATCGCATTATTATAACTGATCCTTACACCCTTGTCAAGAATTGGACAGTCCCCCGCGCCGTATGGCTGCGGCCGCTGCACTTTCGTACGGTCAGCTAAACAGATGCGCAGACCTGTCTGAACGCTTACTCCGCCATAACGGTTCGGATCACCGCTGAACCGTTACGGCTTACGGCCATTTACAATCCCTCGCCGTCCCGCTGCATCCTCTCACTTATCAGCCGGTTCAGCTCCTCCATGGACGACACCTGGTTAATCTCATTGCGCAGCGCCGCGGAATGGGGATATCCCGATGTATACCAGGCAACGTGCTTGCGCATCTCGCGTATTCCGGCCATCTCCCCCTTATATTCTGCCTGAAGGCGGCCGTGACGCAGGATCATGGCCTTTATCTCATCCGGCGCCGGGCCGGGAAGGAGCTTTCCTGTGGCAAGATAATGGCGGATCCGCCTGAAAATCCATGGATTCCCCCGGGCCCCGCGCGCCACCATCAGGCCGTCGCAGCCTGTCTCCTCCTGCATCTGTTTCGCATCCTCCGGCCCAAAGATATCGCCGTTTCCGATGACAGGGATGGAAACCGCCTCCTTTACCCTGCGGATCACGTCCCAGTCGGCCTTTCCTGAGTAAAACTGCTCCCTTGTCCTTCCATGGACCGCCACGGCCGCCACGCCGCAGTCTTCCGCCATTTTGGCAAACTCGACGGCGTTCGCCGTCTCCTCTGTAAAACCCTTCCGGAATTTGACTGTAACCGGCTTATGGAGCTTTCTCACCATTGCCTTTAAAATCCTTGACGCCAGCTCCGGGTTTCTCATAAGGGCCGATCCCTCTCCGTTTTTTACGATCTTAGGAACCGGGCAGCCCATATTTACATCAATTATGGAGTAAGGGCCTTCCTCCAGGCGCAGCGCCATCTCGCTCATGATATCCGGATCCGAGCCAAAGAGCTGTACGGCCAGCGGCCCCTCTCCCGGCGCGGCCTCAAGCAGGGGACCTGTATTGCGGTTGTTATAAAGAAGCGCCTTTGCGCTCACCATCTCTGTATATGTCAGGCCGCAGCCCTGTTCCCTGCACAGGAGACGAAAAGGAAGATCCGTCACGCCCGCCATAGGGGCCAGCACAACGCCGCTCTCTAAGCGGACATTTCCAATTGTCAGCTCCATCCCTTTCCACCTTTCCTTTCATCCCTCTGCACCAATACATCTGACTGTTCAGGCAGCGCTCCCGAAAAAAATCCGACGCACTGTTAAAAAGTTATTTCTTAACAGTTCCTAAGAGCCTCATCCTCACAAAGGCCCAAAATAAAAATCTTATAATACGCTTCCAGAGACTCTAAAAGCTCTCTCATTTCCTTCTGATACTGTTTGATTTTCAAAGCGCTCCCGATCTCGTCAAACAGATAGTCGTTTTCCTCTGCCTCTACCCGGAATAAAAGCCGCCCTTCCGGCGTAAACTCCAGCATCAGCGCGCCGCCGACATCTTCCGTAAACAGGACGCAGGCCGCCTTAAGCTCCTCCTTTACGCCCTCCGGAATCCCGGCAAACCGTTCGTTAAAATAAAATTTTTCCACATAGGAATTTGCGCCGCACAGCACCGTATTTTCCATGTCCCGACTCCGTTCCGGCAGCGGCAAAGGCATCCCTGCAGACGCAATGCCCCGCCTTCGCACATAACCTTTAAGACACTGAACCGCTATAACCGTCAAAAGCTATCTCAGCGGTTACGGACCATTTTCTCAACGCACTAAAAGCTTGCTGATCTCAAACTGATCCTCCGGGATGTCCTTTTTCATGTTCAGGGCCTCCTGGATATCAAAATCCGTAAACTCGCCGTGCTTATACGCAACCGCCCGGTTTGTCCTGCCCTCATGGAGAATCTGCACCGCCTTTGCGCCCATAATGGAGGCGTAAACCCGGTCTTTACACGTCGGGGAGCCGCCGCGCTGCATGTAGCCCAGGATGGTCGCCCTCGTCTCCAGCCCGGTCGCCGCCTCAATCCGCCGCGCCATGGAAGCCGAATGGCCGATG
The DNA here is from genome assembly GCF_943193115.1 of Otoolea muris. Classification (NCBI taxonomy): domain Bacteria; kingdom Bacillati; phylum Bacillota; class Clostridia; order Lachnospirales; family Lachnospiraceae; genus Otoolea; species Otoolea muris. Next base: position 118,032 of record NZ_CALPCY010000011.1, on the reverse strand, counting down.
CCCTCTGCATTGATAATAATATGATGCTTCTTGCCGCGCTTGCGGTTTTCAATAATCCGGTTAATCAGGATCTGCTCGTTCCCGTCATAGCGCTCCGGCAGCAGGATATCCTCCGCGCCGTTGGCAATGCCGCACCACAGGGCGATATATCCGGCGTGGCGCCCCATCACTTCAATGATACTGCAGCGCTCGTGGGATGTGGAGGTATCGCGCACCTTGTCAATCGCCTCCATAGCCGTATTGATCGCCGTGTCAAATCCAATCGTATAATCCGTACATGCGATGTCCAGATCGATCGTACCCGGAAGGCCCACGGTATTCACGCCCAGGGCGGACAGCTTTCCGGCGCCCCTGTAGGATCCGTCCCCTCCGATCACCACCAGGCCGTCAATTCCGTGCTTCCTGCACATATCCGCCCCAAGCTGCTGGCCCTCGGGCGTCGTAAATTCCGGGCATCTCGCCGTGTAAAGAATCGTGCCCCCGCGGCCGATGATATCCGCCACGCTCTTTCCGTTCATGTCCACAATTTCTTCCTGAAGAAGGCCCGCGTAGCCGCGCATGATGCCCTTTACCTTCAGTCCCTTGTTGAGCGCTGTCCTGACTACCGCGCGGATCGCTGCATTCATCCCCGGCGCATCGCCGCCGCTGGTCAGTACGCCGATTGTCTTTACCTCTTTTGCCATAGTATCTCCTCCGTCTTACCGCTCCGCCGGATGCGGGGAGCGAATCGTAAATATGTGATGGTTATAAAAAATCATATTCCCTTTCAATCTCATATATTCTAATGCATTTCCTGTTGCTTTTCAAGAGCTTTCCGCACATTTTCAGACGCATTGCTTCTCCCGGTGGAACGAGCGCTTACACGGAACGGCCCTCTCACGAATCACCTCCGCCCCTGCCTTCCCTGAAACATCAGATTTTTCTCCACAACCTTCACATTTCCCTCCCCCAGCCGCTTCCCCAGCACCTCTAAAAGCGCTCCGTCCGCCTTCACATTCCAGTTGGCGGGCAGCGCCTTTTTTGCACGCTCGCGGCCCAGATAGATCATGACCCGATCCGGCCCCTCCTGCATCCGGAGCATGTCAAGAAGCGCCTTCTCATCCGCCAGATACGCCTCCTTATCTGTATACTGGATCCACAGTTCTCTCGGCGCCGCGTCAAAGGGTATGATATCCTCGCAGATCAGCTTTCCCACCGGGTCGTCGCCGATGGAGACGCGGCCGCGGATAAAAAGCTTTTCGTCCTGGTTCAGCAAATCCCTGCGCTTTTCGTAGTCTCTGGGGAAGACCAGCACCTCGACGCTGCCGGCCAGATCCTCAATGGTCACAAAGGCCATCATCTGGTTCGCGCGGGTGGTCTTTACGGTCTTTCCGGTAATCATGCCGCCGATGGTCGCATACGTCCCGTCCTTTACCGCCGCCTCGCCGGTTTCCTCGTCCACCGCGAAATCCGAGGTCTTTGCCGTAATGTTTTTCTCCCAGAGACTGATATATGCCTCCAGAGGGTGGCCGCTGATGTAGACGCCCAGGATCTCCTTTTCAAAGGCCAGCAGCTCGTCCTTTGTGTATTCCCCGACCGCGGGGAACTGAATCTGGAAGCTTGGCCTGTCCTCTTTGGCGGCAAAATCAAACAGCGAGAGCTGGCCTTCTATGGAGGTGCGCTTTTCCTTGTTTTTCTGATCCAAAAGCTGGCCGGAGACGATGAATTTCTGCTTTCTTGTCCCGGGAAGGCTGTCCATGGCCCCGGATTTGATAAAGCTTTCCAGCGTCCGCTTATTGATGTCCTTGCCTTTCATCCGCTCAATAAAATCCTCCAGCGAGTAAAACGGGCCGCGCGTTTCGCGCTCGCTTACGATCTCGTCCACCACGGACTGGCCGATGCTCTTGATCGCGGATAACCCATAGCGGATGGAGCCGTCTGACACGGAGAAGCCGCCCACGCCCTCGTTGATGTCCGGCGGGACGATCTTCATGCCCATTTTCCGGCAGCTCATGATATATTCCGACACTTTTGACACATTGTCCTTGACAGAAGTCATCAGAGCCGCCATGAATTCGACCGGATAATAGTATTTTAAATACGCGGTCTGGTAGGAGACGACGGCATAGGCCGCGGCGTGCGACTTGTTAAAGGCATATTTGGCGAAATCAATCATCTCGTCATAGATGTGGTTCGCCGTCTTCTCATCGATCCCGTTGGCGATGCAGCCCTTTACGCCCTCGGCCTCATTTCCGTAGACGAAATTCTGGCGCTCCTTTTCCATCACAGAGCTTTTTTTCTTTGACATGGCGCGGCGCACGAGATCGCTCCGGCCCAGCGTATAGCCCGCCAGATCCCGCACAATCTGCATCACCTGCTCCTGGTACACGATACAGCCGTACGTGGGGGCCAGGATCGGTTCAAGCTGCGGGCACTCGTAGGTGATGGAGGCGCGGTCATTCTTTCCCTTTAAATACCGGGGGATAAAATCCATGGGGCCCGGACGGTACAGGGAGATCCCGGCAATGATATCCTCTAAGTTTTCTGGCTTTAACTCCTTCATGAAGCTCTTCATCCCCGAGCTCTCGAGCTGGAACACGCCGTCATTCTTCCCGGTCCCGATGGATTCCAGGACGCGCCGGTCATTGTAGTCAATGGCATTTAAATCAATGGAAATATGGTTCGCCCCCTCGGCCAGGCGCACGGCGTTCTGGATCACGGTCAGGGTGCGCAGGCCCAGGAAATCCATTTTCAAAAGCCCCAGCTCCTCCAGGGTCGTCATCGTGAACTGCGTGGTGATCGAACCGTCGGCCGCGCGCGACAGGGGCACATATTCATCCACAGAGGTACGGCTGATCACCACCCCCGCGGCGTGCATGGAGGTGTGGCGCGGCAGGCCCTCAAGGCGCTTGCTCATATCGATCAGATATTTAACCTCCCCGTCGCTCTCATACGCATTTCTCAAATCCGGGCTGGCCTTTAGGGCCTTGTCCAGCGTCATCCCCAGATCCCCGGGGATCATCCTGGCAATGGCATCGCACCTGGCGTACGGCATATCCAGGGCCCGCCCCACATCGCGCACCACGCCCTTGGCCGCCAGCGTACCGAATGTCACAATCTGCACCACCCGGTCCTTGCCGTATTTCTGCACCACATAGTCGATCACCTCCTGCCTGCGCTCAAAGCAGAAGTCAATATCAATATCCGGCATGGACACGCGCTCCGGGTTCAGGAATCGCTCAAACAGAAGCTGGTAGCGGACCGGGTCAATATCCGTGATCCCCAGGCTGTAGGAGACGATGCTCCCGGCCGCCGAGCCCCGGCCGGGCCCCACCATGATGTCATGGGAGCGCGCAAAATGGATGAAATCCCACACGATCAGGAAATAATCCACATACCCCATGGACTGAATGACGCCCAGCTCGTAATCCAGCCGCTCCCGGAGGCTCCCGTCGTCATCCGGATAGCGCTTCTCAAAGCCCTCCAGGCACAGCTTATTTAAATACTCCCAGGACGTGTAGCCGTCCGGCACATCGTACTGCGGCAGCTTTGTAACCCCGAACTCGATCTCCACATTGCAGCGCTCGGCGATCCGGTGCGTGTTGTCAAGCGCCTCGGCTGCGTAGGGAAACAAAGCCCGCATCTCGTCCTCTGATTTTAAATAATACTGGCCTCCCTCATAGCGCATCCGGTTCTCGTCCGTCACCTTTTTCCCGGTTTGGATGCAGAGGAGAATATCATGGGGATCCACATCCTCTTTATAGATGTAATGGCAGTCATTCGTGGCCACAAGCGGGATGGAGAGCTCCTGGCTCATGCGCATCAGCCCCTGGTTCACTGTCTTCTGCATGGGGATGCCGTGATCCTGCAGCTCCAGGAAAAAGTTTCCCGCGCCGAAGATGTCCTGGTAGTTGAGCGCCGCCTTAGCCGCCTCCCCGTACATCCCCCTAGCCAGATACCGCTGCACTTCGCCGCCCAGACAGGCGCTTAAGGCAATGATTCCCGCGCTGTATTTCCTCAGAACCTCGTAATCCACCCTGGGCTTATAGTAAAAGCCTTCCACAAAGCCCTTGGAGACGATCTTCATCAGATTCTCATAGCCCTGATTATTCTCCGCCAGAAGAATCAGGTGGTAGTACCGATCCTCCCCGCTTATATTCTCCCTGTCAAACCGCGAGCCGGGCGATACATAGATCTCGCACCCCAGGATCGGCTTCACGCCGTTCTCACGCGCCGCGCGGTAAAAATCAATCACGCCGTACATCACCCCGTGATCCGTGATAGCCAGGCTGTCCATCCCCAGTTCCTTTGCCCGGGCCGTCAGCTCCTTAATCTTTGCCGACGCGTCCAGAAGGCTGTATTCTGTATGCACATGCAGATGCGTGAATGCCATATGAAACCCCCTTTGTAATTTCCCACATGCCGCCCCGGCGGCAAAACTCCTTTTGCGGGCCTGTTCGTTCAATCGGTCAGGGGAAACATGTTTCCCCTGACCGCTGCGCGGCCCGCATGCCGCCCTGTCGGCAAATCTTCCTTATGCGGGCCTGCGCATAAAAAGGCCGCCGCATAAAACCTGCAGCGGCCGCGACGGCAACAGTCCAGGCAGGCAGCCTGAACCGTTTACCCGCGATATTCCTAATTGTTGCTTAAATACTTCTCTATTCCCTCAAGCGCCCGTTCCTCGTCCTTACCGTCTGCCGTCACATTGACGCTCTCGCCCTCGGAAAGCTCCAGCGTCATCATTCCCATAATGCTTTTGGCATTGACCCGCTTCGCCTCGCATTCCAGATAGATGCTGCTCTCATACCGGCTTGCGACCTGCACCAGCATCGCGGCCGGCCTGGCCTGAAGGCCGGAAGTGAGCTCGATTTTGATTTTCTTACTTGTCATAATATCCTCCTCATACTTGCAAAAGAATCCCCGCTGCCGCTATTCCCCCTTCTCTGTGCGAAGGCTTTCCGCAATCGCGCTGATCCTTCTCAGCCGGTGGTTGACCCCGGATTTGCCCACTGGAGGGCTTAGGCTCTCCCCCAGCTCCTTAAGCGTCGCCTCAGGTTTATTAAGCCTAATCTGCGCAATCCCGGCCAACGCCTCCGGCAGATAAGAAAGCCCCACCGTATCCCTGATATAGGTAATATCATTGAGCTGCCGCACGGCCGCTGATACGGTCTTGTTGATGTTCGCAGTCTCACAGTTGACCTGCCGGTTCACGCTGTTCCTCATCTCCTTCAGAATCCGGATATTCTCCAGATCCATCAGGGCAAGGCGCGCCTCCATGACTGCCAGCATCTCCACAATCTGACTTCCTTCCTTTATATATACCACAAAATACTTCTTTCTGACAACTATTTTTGCATCAATCGAAAAAGTCGCGATGATCTCCTTAAGCTGGCTGGCCCGCTCCATGGAGGAGCAGACGATCTCAAAGTGATAGAATTTCTCCGGATCACTTAGGGATCCCGCGGCCAGAAACGCGCCGCGGATAAACGCCCTGCGGCAGCAGGGATTCTGCAGCACCGTATTTCTGGCTGCCGACAGGTTTTCACAGATCTCCCCCTGCCCGTCCAGAAGCTTTGCCGCCTCCAGTACCCGGACAGAAGGCTCATGCTCCCGGATCAGCACCGTGTAGGTACGGTTCTTTTTCAAAAATGCATTGCGCCGGATCGAAATATCAGCTCCTATATTAAATGCTTTTTTTAATAAAGTAAAGTATTTTCTTGCGACAGATACATTTTCTGTGTGTATACGGATACTGAAACAATTCTCCTCGTCCATGTGGATATGGCCGCAAAATCCAAGAATGGCGGCGATTTCAGCGATCTGGCAGTGCCTGGCCGGACTTATCTGCCGCGACAGCTCATCCTTAATCTGTGAAGAAAACGACATGCTACCACCACCCTTTTATTCCTGCTTCACCCGTCTGTCATTCTCAATGTCCCTGTGCTCGATCTTGAGGCCGATATCCCGGCGCGGCGCGTAGCAGCCGTACAGGAGATTCGCGATCGTCACGGAGCGGTGCTTGCCGCCCGTACAGCCGATGGCAATAACAAGCTGGTTTTTCCCCTCCTGGACATAGTACGGAAGAAGGAAATCGATCATCTCATGGAGCTTTTCCAGAAAAATCTGCGCCGTCCCCCCCTGCTTCACAAACTCCTGCACACAGGGCTCGTTTCCGGTGTGGCCGCGGAGATCCTCGTTGTAATAGGGGTTGGGGAGAAAACGCACGTCAAATACGAGATCCGCGTCAGAGGGAATCCCGTATTTAAAGCCAAAGCTTAAGATCGTTACAAAGAGGTTTGAATAGCCCTCCCGGTTCAGAAAGATCCGATCTAACTCCCCCTTAAGCTCCCTGGTCAAAAGCTTGCTGGTGTCCAAAATATAGTCGGCCCGCTTCTTAAGAAAAGCCAGCTTTGTCCGTTCCCTTGCAATCCCGCGGTCCAGCCGGTCGCGGCCCGCCAGGGGATGGCTGCGCCTGCTCTCCTTATAGCGCTTTATGAGGATCGCGTCGCTGGCGTCAAGAAACAGGATCTCAAACGGGAATTTTCCCGCCTCCCATTCCCGGAACGTATCCTCGAGCTGGGAGAGCTCCTCCCCGCTGCGCACATCAATGCCAAGGGCCGCGTTGTGGATCTCCCCGCTCCCCTGCGTCAGCTCGCCGAATTTCCCCACCAGCGGGATCGGCAGGTTATCCACACAGTAAAAGCCCGCGTCCTCAAGCATCTTTAAGGCCGTTGTCTTTCCCGCCCCGGACATCCCGGTCACAATTACAAGCCGCATCGCACGTCCCCTCCTCAAAGCCAATCATGCGGATCTCCGTCTCCAGATGAACGCCCGCACATTCCGCCACCCTTTTTTGCACATGCCCGCAGAGCCTGCGGATCTCCTCCGCCGTCGCGCCGCCCCGGTTAATGACAAAGCCGCAGTGCTTTTCCGAGACCTGCGCGTTTCCGTCCCGGTAACCGCGAAGGCCCGCGTCCTCGATGAGCTTCCCGGCAAAATACCCCGCCGGACGCTTAAAGGCGCTGCCCGCGCTCGGATATTCCAGAGGCTGCTTCTCGCGCCGCCGTCCGGCCAGATCCTCCATGCGGGCCTGGATATCGCCCCTGTCGCCCGGCCTAAGGCCAAGCACAGCGCCAAGGACGATATCCCCCCGCTCCTGCACGCTGCTGAAGCGGTAGCCCATCCGCAGCTCCTTGACAGAAAGCTCCTGTATCCTTCCGTCCCGGCCAAGCGTCCGCACAGAGCGGATGACATCCTTCATCTCGCCCCCGTAGGCCCCTGCATTCATCACCACCGCGCCGCCCAGCGTCCCCGGAATCCCGGCCGCAAACTCAAGGCCCGCAAGCCCCTCCTTTGCCGCCCAGGAAGCAATGCGCGATAGGAGAAGCCCCGCGCCGGCGCGGATAGATACAGGGACATCGCAGTCAGGGGCAGAAACGCCCTCCTCAAGACGCGCAAGATCCGAAAAGCCATCCCCAATCCGGATCATCACCCCCCGGTATCCCTGATCGCTGATCAGAAGATTGCTCCCGTTTCCCAGAATATAGAACGGGATGTCCTCCTCCCTGCACAGGCGGATCACGCGCGCGAGCGCGTCCTCCCCCTCTGGCTCCGCAAAAAACGCCGCCGGGCCCCCGACCCGGAAGGTCGTGTGCATGGCCATCGGTTCATCCCGCCTCACCCGGCCGTCTCCGGCCGCCAGGCACAGCTTTTCATAAAAAACACTCATAATCCCCTGCCCGCCTTATTTCGGTTTCGCCAGATTGGCCTGCACACGGTTGTAAAGCTCCTTAGCCGCGTTGTAGCCCATCTGCTTCTGCCTGTAATTGATCGCCGCCGACTCCACGATAATCGCCAGATTCCGGCCCGGGCGGATGGGGATGGAATGGCAGACCACCTTATTTCCCAGAAATTCCGTGTACTGATCCTCCATGCCAAGCCTGTCGTATTCCTTTTCCCGGTCCCACTCCTCCAGCTTTATCACAATATCAATCCCCTGCGTATCCTTCACGCTCTCCACGCCGAACAGGGTCTTCACATCAATAATTCCTATGCCCCGAAGCTCAATAAAATGCCTCGTGATATCCGGCGCGGATCCGATCAGCGTCTCGTCGCTGACGCGGCGGATCTCCACCACATCATCGCTGACCAGACGGTGCCCGCGCTTGATCAGCTCCAGCGCCGCCTCGCTCTTTCCGCTCCCGCTCTCGCCCATGATCAGGACTCCCTCGCCGAACACGTCCACCAGGACGCCGTGAATGCTGATCATGGGGGCCAGCTTCACATTCAGCCAGCGGATCACCTCCGCCATCAGATCCGACGTCTTTTTATCTGACACCATGCACGGCACGCCGTAATAGCTGCACAGCTCCAGGACGCTCTCGCCCGGCGTCATGCCGCGGCTGTACAGGAGGCAGGGAATCTTGCTCGCAATCAGCTTCTCATACACCTCGCGGCGGCGCTCCGGCGTCAGCGTCTCCAGGAACGCGTGTTCCACATATCCGATAATCTGCACGCGATCCTGGTCAAAATGGTCAAAAAAACCGGTGAGCTGCAGCGCGGGGCGGTTTACATCCGGGTGAACCAGCATAATACTGTCCGTATCCAGCTCCGGCGTCATATTTTTAAGCCCCAGCTTGTCAATCAGCTCCGTAATCGTCACTCCATACATGGTCGTTCTTCCTTTCGTCATTACCGTTTGGCTTCCTTCACATACCCTATCCTATCACAACTTCCCCTGATTGTCATCCCGGAAAAACGCATAAACCGCCTCCGCCGAAGCGCGGTTCATGGAAGGCGCCTTCTCAAGCTCCTCCACGCCCGCGTCCCGGATCGCCTCAATGCTCTTAAACGCGCGCATCAGCGCCTTGCGCCGGGCCGGGCCGATGCCCTTTATATCATCAAGAACGGAATGCACCTGATCCTTTCCCCGCAGGCTCCGGTGGTACTCGATCGCAAAGCGGTGCGCCTCGTCCTGGATCCGTGTGATCAGCTTGAAGCCCTCCGAATGCCGGTCAATGGGAATCTCCACATTATTAAAATACAGGCCGCGCGTGCGGTGATTATCATCCTTCACCATCCCGCACACCGGAATTTCAATCTCCAGCTCCTTAAGAACCTCCAGGGCAATATTCACCTGGCCCCGGCCGCCGTCCATCATCAGAAGATCCGGAAAACGCGTAAAGCTTCCAAAGGACATGTCTTGCCCTTCCTCAAGGAGCGCCTTTTTCTCCTTTAATCCATGCGAAAAACGGCGCAGAAGAACCTCCCGCATCGAGGCGTAATCATTCGGCCCCTGCACGGTGCGGATGCGGAATTTGCGGTAATCATTGCGCTTCGGACGCCCGTCCTCATACACAATCATAGATCCCACGGACTCAAAGCCGCTGATATTGGAAATATCGTACGCCTCGATCCGCCGGATAGCGGAAAGCCCGATCCACTCCCCGATCTGGTTCATGGCCCCGATCGTGCGCAGCTCCTCGCGCTTTATCTTCTCCTTATCCTGCGAAAGCACCATCCTCGCATTCTTTTCCGCCAGCTCCACAAGCCGCTCCTTATCCCCTTTTTTGGGGACAATGAGCTTCACCCGCTGCCCCCTGCGGCCCGTCAGGAAGCGCTCAATCACCGGCCCGTCCTCCAGCTCCTCCTGGATCCAGATCTCATGGGGCACAAACGGCGTCCCGGCGTAAAACTGCTTCACAAAGCTGTTTAAAATCTGGCTGTCCTCCTCCGCCTGGGAAATATTTAAGTGGAAATGCTCCCGCCCGATAAGCCGCCCGTCCCGGACAAAAAACACCTGCACAACCGCGTCGCGCTCATCCTTTGCCATGGCGATAATATCGCGGTCATCCATGCTCTGGCTCGTGATTTTCTGCTTCTGCGCCACCTTTCTCACGCTTGCGAGAAGCTCGCGGTACTCGATCGCCTTCTCAAACTCCATGGCGTCCGAGGCCGCCGCCATCTTCTCCGCCAGAAGCTTCATCACCGGTTCATATTTTCCCCCCAGAAAGTCCAGCGCCTGCCGCACAGACTGCTGGTATTCCTCCTTCGTGACATACCCCTGGCAGGGTGCGCCGCACTGGTGGATATGGTAATACAGGCAGGGCCGCCCCTTGCCGATATCCTCCGGCAGCCTACGGCTGCACGTGCGCAGGCGGTAGATCTTGCGGATCATATCAATCGTATCCTTCACCGCCCCCGCGCTCGTAAAAGGCCCGAAATACTTATTCTTATCCTTCTTCATCTGCCGGGAAAACAGGACGCGGGGATACTCCTCCGAAACCGTCGCCTTGATATAAGGGTACGTTTTATCGTCCTTTAACATCGTATTATAGCGCGGCCGGTGCTCCTTGATCAGATTGCACTCCAGAACCAGCGCCTCCATCTCCGAGTCGGTCACGATGTACTCAAACCGGGCGATCCGCGATACCATCTGCTCAATTTTTGCCGTCTTGTTGCGGCTGCTCTGAAAATACTGGCGAACCCTGTTTTTAAGGCTTATCGCCTTCCCCACATAGATGATCTCGTCACGGCTGTCATGCATAATATAAACTCCCGGCTGGGCCGGAAGCTTCTTTAACTCCTCTTCTATCTCAAACATCATCCTCAACCCCGGCGCAGCCTGGACGTCTGATACTTCTGCTGCATCTGCAGGCGCCCGATCAGATCGTCAATCTGCTCCTCTATACTCCCGTCCGGGCGCCGCGCGTCCAGGCAAGTGCAGAGGCTGTCCACCTCGGCCTGGCCCACCCTGCCCTTCATCAGCCTCAAAAGATTCACGCGCTCGCCCGGCGATCCGGCGTCCAGAAACCGGAACAGGAGCGGGTGCAGCGAGCTCTCGTCCGAACCCTGGTCATCGTGCCCGCATGCCTGCTCCCCCGCAAGAATCCCGTTATCCCCGCGCGCCGGCGCTTCTTCGCATTCCTTATCCGCCGCCCGCGCTTCTTCCCGCTCTTTGCCCTCTGCCCGCGCTTCTTCCCGCTCCTTGCCCTCTGTCCGCGCTTCTTCCCGCTCCTTATCCTCTGTCCGCGCTTCTTCCTGCTCCTCATCCCCCGCCGCGGCCGCGGCCACCCGCTCAAAACGCAGCTTCTGCGCGGCCTCCGGGTATTTCTCCCGATCCACCGGCTCCAAAAACATGGAGAGCGGCCGCGCCCAGACCCCGAACTCCCCGTACAGCGCCTGATAGATCACCATCTTCTCCCCCGTCTCGGAATGCGTGGCCACAGCCACGATCTGATACAGCTTATCCTTAAAATGCCGGTACCTCTCCCCCGGCCTGGGCATCTGATTCATTCAAAAGACCTCCGTAATGATACTGGTTCGACGCATTCCACAGGATCCACTCCTCATAGCCGGCATCGTAGACCGCCTGAATCTGCTCGCGCAGCTCCTTATCGCCATAATGCCGGTGATGCCTTAAATAGCCCGCTGTAAAATCCTGAAGCCATGGCCGGACCAAAGCCTGCTCTTTCCGCCGTTTTCCTTCCGGGCTCTGTTTTCCCTGCTCCTGGCTTTCCCCGCCCTGCTCTTCCCGCGCCCCGACTTCCGGGCTCCTTTCTTTTTCCGCATCATCTCCCGGCCCCCGCTCTTTTCCCGCCCCGCCTTCCGGGCTCTGTTCCCGCTGTCCTTCGCGGTATGCCGAAAGCTCCTGCGACGACTGGTTAAGCGCGCCTGAAATCGTTTCATATGGATGAAGATCCGGGTGATCCAGGCCGAAATTCCCGTCCCCGTAATGGGAGGGGTAGATCATCGGGCAAATATAATCCACACAGTCCGCCATCGCGCCGTAGCTCTGCCCCACGGCCGCCGCATCCTCCCCGCTGCCGATGATCGCCCCAAACACATCGGCAGACACAAACACGCCCAATGGGGCCAGCCTCTCATATGCATATCCGGCGAATTCCGTGATCACATCCGTCCTCGACCGGCCCAGCGTATCCGCCTCGTCAAAGACGACTTCACGCATTGTGGAATCCGTGGAAAAGCGGATATAGTCAAACTGCACCTCGTCAAACCCGGCCGCCGCCGCCTGCCGCCCCGCCTCCACCAGATAATCCCACACCTCCCTCTTATACGGGTTCACCCAGGAGAGGCCCTGCCTGTCGCGGTAGACGCTGCCGTCCGCCCTCTTTAAGCTTACGTCCGGCCGCTTCTCCGACAGCCACGGATCACGGAACGCCACAATCCGCGCTATGGTATAGATTCCATGCGATTTTAACGTATCCATCAGAGCGGGCAGATCGGGAATATAATTCCTGCACGCGTCAACGCCTTCAAACACCGGAGAATCCACATAAGCCGCGATATGCCCTTCATCCGTTTTAAAATCAATCACCACCGCGTTCAGTTCCGTCCCGTCAATCCTGGAAATGATATGCTCCATCATCTCCCGGTTTCCGGCCACATAGGCCGTCACATAGATCCCCTTCACCTTCACCGGCGTCCGTTGATCCTGCGCGGCCCTGACAGCCTCGCCGAGCTCTTTTGCCTGCCTCTGCGCCTCAGACAACGCCAGCGAAACACACTTCACAGACGGCCCGGGCAGGCTTAAGGACACGGCATTCTCCCCCATTGCGCCTGTTTTTTCCGGCGCATCCGGTCTTTTTAGATTTCCCACACCGTGTGATGTTTCCGCTCCTGCCTCCCGCGGCGCCCCTGCTTCCGCTTCCGCCTGATATCCGTATACTGCTCCAGTCTCTTCAAACGGTAATTCCTGCCCTTCAACCGGCGTGTACCGCGTACACCCGGCCGCCAGACTGACACTCATAAGGAAAGGAAGCCATCGTTTCATTTTCTAATTTCCCCTGTTTCCCTTTTCAAATGCAAGAAGCCGTTCCTTCAAGTCCAGGCCGCCTCCATATCCCACCAGCTTCCCGCGCGCGCCGATCACCCGGTGGCACGGGACGATTATCGAGATCGGGTTGTGATGGTTGGCCATGCCCACGGCGCGGCCTGCCTTCGGATTCCCAATCCGCGCGGCGAGCTCGCCGTACGTGATCGTCTCCCCATATGGGATCTTCAAAAGCTCGTCCCACACTCTCTTCTGGAACGGCGTGCCGCGCGCGGACAGCGGCAGCTCAAACGCCTTCCGCTCTCCGGCGAAATACTCCTCAAGCTGCCTCCTCGCCCGGGCAAGAACAGGCGTTTCTTCTTCCGTCTCCTCCTCCCGGCGTCCGGCTGTAAAACTCTTCATCTCCCGGCCCGCAAACGAAACCTCCGTAAGCGAGCTCTCATCCCCGGCCAGAAGAAGATCGCAAAAGTCTGTTTTCATATAGGTAACATATCTCATCCGCTGTCCATCCATCCTTTCTGCCGCCGCGGGAATAAGGGAACTGGCCAGTCCCGCTTATACCCACGGCGCGCCCGCCAAACCGCCGCCCGCGGGATCGTTCATATTTCGTCCCGGAACATGCCTGAAAACCATTACCGGCCTGTCAGCATGCCGCGCAGCCAGCGCCCGGACGCGCTTAAATCCTCATCTGTAAATCCGCTCGTTTTACCGCAGGAGCTGTTAAAAATCGCCGATGTCTCATTCTTATTGGAAAGATTCCACGCAACATAGCTGATTCCATGCTGATTAAGGGCCTCTATCCAACGGTTCGCCTCGGCCTCGTCGATCCCCCCGTTTCCGCTCGCGTCACAGATACCGTACTCGGTCACAAAGATCGGCAGCCCCGCTTCCACAGCGGCCGTCATCCTGCCGCGCAGATCCTCCTTATGCGTCGCTGCATAAAAATGAAGGGCATACATCACATTGTCATACCCGCGGATGGGATCCGCCGCCGCCTGATCCACATACTGCGACCAGTTCGGCGTGCCCACGATAATCACCGCGTCCGCGTCATTTTCCCGGATCACCCCGATCACCTCCTGCGCATACGACTTGATATCCTGCCATCCCGTCCCGCCGTTCGGCTCATTGCAGATCTCATACAGCACATGGCTGCAGTCCTTATATTTCCCTGACATTTCCCTGAAAAAGGCCTTAGCCTCCTCCCGGTGCGTATTCGGATTGGAGTCAGACAAAATATGCCAGTCGATGATCACATACATATCCTCTTCTGCCGCATATCTCACCCCGTCGTCGATCAGCCGCTTTAAATTCTCTTTGTCGCCGCCGCTCACATAGCCTCCATATTCCTCCGTATACATCGCCAGACGGACCACATTTACATTCCACTCATTGTGGAGCTGCTCAAAGCAGGCGCTGTTAATATAATCCGGAAACCAGGCCAGGCCATGGCTGCTGATACCGCGAAGCTGAACCGGCTGCCCGCCGCTTCCCAGAAGCCGCGCGCCCTCCACATGCAGCGCCCCGGTCTTAGAAGGCGACGCCAGATCATGCGCGCCCTCCTGCACCAGAAGCAACGGCCGTTCCTCTTTCGTCAAATCAGACGGTTCCGTTTCCTGCGCCGGAATTGACGGCTTTTGCTCCTGTGCCAGGGCCGACGGCTCCGGGACCGCTTTCCCGGCGGCGCATCCCTGGATAAGCAGGGCAAACGACGCCAGAACGGCTGCTGCAATCCATTTCTTCTTCATAGTTTCCTCTCCCTTTCTTTAAATTCGTTACTGTTCATCGGGCTGTGAACCAATGGCATTTAGTTAAGCGAAGTGAACTGCTGCGGGGCGTAGCTTGTCGTGAGAGGGCCGCCACGCTATAATAATAACAACAAATAATATGGCTCATCATGGCTATAGCATAATAATAATCTCAATTCACAAAATCGCAAAATATAACAGTCAAATTTTTGTTGAGCTAATATATGATAGAATACATAAAATAATTATACTAATTATTCAACAATTCAGGCAGAGGATATTTCTGCCTGTGCCAGACAAAGGTATTACAAGAATTCCGGCCGGATGAAATCGGTTCCAGGCCCGCTGATAACGTAGCCGTCGCCAGCCCCTGTATCCATAAGGAACCCGTAGAAAACCGCCGGCGCTTAGCGAGGTCTTTTCGAGCTTAGCGTCCGCTGCGCTTTTCTCCGAGCGGAAGCGGGGTTCCGTTGGATACAGGAGCTGGCGACGGCGGCCCCCCCCCTCACAATGAACCATAGCTCTCATACACCTTAACTAAATACCATTGCCCCGTGAACTGTAACATAAATTCTTTATCGTTTTGTGACCATTCAGATTTCCCGAACTGTTACATAGTTTTCTCCTATATCTGCTATTTTACTAATATCCCGCTGATTTTGCAATGTCAACTTTGCTGTATCAGTGGAAAAATCAGGATGGATGTTGCTGTTCACACCTCAATGGCATTTAGTCAAGTGGACTATTGCGGGATGTTGTTTATCGTGGGAAGGCCGCCCTCGCCAGCTCCTGTATCCATAAGGAACCCCGCTCCGCGATGCACACAAACCGCAAAAAACGCGGCTTGGCCGTCCGCCGCATGGTTGTTGACTTGCCGGAAGCGATATGATACACTGGGATTGCTTCAAAATGAAAAGGACTGGTGAATATGAATAAACTTGTTATCATAATTAACGGACAGGGCGGCGCCGGAAAAGATACATTATGTGAATTCGCGGGCGAAGCATTTAAAATCACAAACATTTCCGCCATTACGCCGATCAAAGCGATCGCCAGCCAGCACGGGTGGAACGGCGAAAAGGATCCAAAATCCAGAAAGTTTCTGGCTGATTTAAAACAGGTTTTTGTTGGCTATAACGACTTACCTTTTAAATATTTAACAGCGGAATATGAAGCATTTTTACATAGCCCTTCGCAGATTCTGTTCGCGCATATCAGAGAATGCGAAGAAATTGATAAATTCAGGCAGGCTGTACACATACCATGCGTAACTCTTTTAATCCGCAGAGACGGCATGGTTAAAAAATGGGGGAATGGCTCCGACGACAATGTTGAAAATTATACATATGATTATGTCTATGACAATAACGGGACGTTAGAGGAAGCCAAAAAGGATTTTATTTTGTTCTTACAGGACATCTGGGACTGCGTCACCGGAGAGCCTGTCAGTCGGCACTCAGAAAAACTTCCTGAAAGGAGGTGAGCTATTGTGCTTGATATCGCGTGGGTTATTCTCTGCGCCATCCTGGGCGCTCCGCTGATTATCAATCCGAAAAAGGTCGTTGAGCGGCCTGCCTGCAGGATCAAATCCCCGGCCGTGGTGCGTATCATAGGCGTCGTCATTATCGTACTCGGCATCCTTCAGCCCGTGATTCACATGATGTAAAGAATCCCGCCGGGGGAAGACTTGTCCGCTCCAGAAAGTCAACAACCTCGCTGCAAGCAACGGGATTGTTGACCCTCGCGGCAGTCGCCAAATGTGCATGCACGCATCCGCATACAGATTCAGCTTGCCCTGAGATAATTCCGGATCGTTGCGGAAAGCTCCATCAAAAGCGTCTGGTGGATTCTCGAAGGCGCCGCCTGGCTGTAGAGCAGATTCCCGTCAATCAGCTCTGTCCGGACGTCTTCCGGTAAGTTGTAATAATCCTCTTCTGTATAAGTGTTCGCCTGCGCCCCTCCTTACTTTACAGGAAGCCTCCTGAACCTATCCATCTGTTCTTTGTTTGGAATACAGCGCCTTTAACCTTTTTTCAAGCAGCCCGCGGTTTTTCTTTAAAAACTCGCACTCCCAAATCCGGATTACATTCCATCCCAGCCTTTCAAGATGATCTGTAACCTCCTTATCCCTGGCCATATTTCGGCCTATCTTACGCTGCCAATATTCTTTATTCTGTTCCGGATGGGTATTTCTGCAATTATGCCCATGCCAAAAGCAGCCGTCCACAAATATCGCAATCCGCAAATCAGGCAGCACAAAGTCGGGTTTTCCATAAACTTTGTAATTTCTCCTCCAGCCAGTGATTTTGTTTTCTTTAAAATACGCTATCAGCTTTTCCTCTGTTGATTTATTCTTTGAACTCTTTACCGCCCTCATGATTTCCGAGCGTTTTTCTTTATCAAATACATCTGCCATCTTTTTATTTTAACGATACCTTAAGGCCCGGATCCGTCTCATATGTATCAATCAATTGATTATATATCATAATCAGTTTTTCTATGGTTCCCTTATGCCTCGCAGAATCGAATCCACTCCATTCATGAATATTGGTTGATATAAATTGTTCCGCATCTGCAATTTCTACATTTTTCAGAATTCCTTTAATACCTGCCAGTGATCTGGCCGCCGGCATACTTTCAGAGACTGTTATAATGAACGGCCGGTATCCTGAATGTATATTATCCAGACACTTATCCATCAATAATTCGCCGGGAGCAGTCGTCACATGTATGATTGTATTGCCAACCATAAAATCCCCGTTCCGGCCTGTCGGCGCATCTGCAACAAAAAAACCATGATGCTCAATTTCCTGTTTATCCCCCACTAACAATTGCATTTTCGCTCCGACCAAATGCTGCAGTACAGCGCCCTGATACATGGTTCCCAGGTTATCCTTTTGTCTTTTTTTCGCCTGGTCCAGCAAATCCCAGACCGCCGAACTGACAGAAGAGCCCGCGTCACTTTTTAAATGAAACGGTTTTGAAGCAAAGAAATCTTTTATCCTGTCAACCCACCACGCTTCAATAACATCCAAATCACAGGCGCCTTGTTCGTTTAATTCATGTTAGAAAGGCTACGTAATCCTCCATATTTTTAATGCTTCCCCTGCTGGTTCGTCCTCCTTCAGCCGCCAATACCTTAACAATGCCATGATCCGCTAATATTGACTGCACCGCGGCTTTACTTAACCCGGCTACCTGTCCCGCGCTTTCCGCCTTTAAATCCGCGCAGCGGAGCGGAAGCCCGTTCTGTTTTGCCTTTCTGGTGACAAATAAAACGACTGACAACGGTCCTTTTGTATGAATTTTGCTTTTTCGCTTATATTCCAACAACTGCTCTTGTATCGTCATTTTGCGCTTCTCTTTCTTTCGCTCTCTGAACTTTGGCCTGCGCCGCCAAAGGAAATAATAAATGTTCTGCCAAAAAATGGACTGCCGGAACAGCAACTGCATCTCCCATCGCCATATATGCGTCATTATATTTCTCAGGAAGCCAGTAATTCTCCGGGGCGCCCATTAACCGGGCCGTTTCACGCGCTGTCAAAAGCCTCGTGTGAATGACTCCATTTCTTTTCATCACTAATATCTGCCGGCTGCTCCCGCCCTTTGGGGTTCGCAGGCATCCTGCAATCCCATCAAATCTAAGCTCCAGCCTTTGTTTTCCGCACCTCGTTCTTTTATAGCCTGTCACAGCTATATTATCGCGCTCCTCCAGTAATTTCTCATGCCTTTCTGACAATAGCTTCAATAGCTGATTCGTTTTCTCACTCTCATCAACAGGAGCATCCCACTCAATGATATCCGACAACTGACATTGCCTGCCTCCGGGCGCCGGCATATTCCACCACACCCAATCTTTCAGCCCGGACGCCGCCCTCACAATACTGTCCGGATGAAGCCAGACAGGCCCCTGTGAACACAGATGCGCCGGTAAAGGTATCTCCCTCCTCACAGCGATAATAAATATTCTCGGCCTGGATTGAGGAATCCAGCTTTGCGCATTTAACCTGACAGCGCCGGCCCGATAACCGCGCTTGATCAAATCATTGTGTAAAATAATGTAGTTCTCTCCCTCATTTGCTGAGATAAGCCCTTCTACATTTTCAGCCGCCAGAATATCAGGCATTTCCTCCATCTCATCCATTGTCCGCAGCCATTGCCATACCAAACTGCTTCGGTTTGCGAGAATCCCTTCTCCCTTTCCTGCCAGCGATAAATCCTGGCACGGGAAACTGGCCCACGATAAATCTGCATAAGGCAGATCCTGTCCGCAAACAGCGCGAATATCTTCCAGGTGAAAATGACTGGAACCGTGATTCTTAACATATACCTCTGCTTTCTGCCTGCTGATATCATTCGCCCAAACCACATTAAAAAACGGCTTCAGGGAATGTGTCACCAGTCCGCTCCCAGCGAAAAAATCGAATGCTGTTAAGCGCTGTATCGTTTGATTGAATATTACTGCCAAAGGCGACGCTCCTTTCGTCTGTCCCTGCCTTTCCAAAACTGCCTCTAAATCCATTATATCAAAATAAAGGAAAAATACAAGACTGTTTCAAACATCTGTTCTCTCCCAGCTACCGTCCGGACAGGCTTTGAACGGTTGCCTTTCTCAAATATTATTACTGTTTCCCCGCTTCCATCAAGTTGAAACATCACAGCATAAATGATACAATACAATCATTATAAAAATATCCTGCCTCAAATTACAAATCCTGCATAACTTGTACATACCATCTGCCGCGTTGCCGTCAGTCAACGATGCTGCCGCATCGCCTCCTTCCTCCGCCTTGCAGGCTGACAAAATATTCGGCGCCGGCAGCGCTATTACCGGCCGGATGGGGCATATACCCGGGCAGCGAAAGAGAGAAACGCACGATGTCTGTTGAAATTCAGGGAATAAAAGGCTATGAATATCAATATTTAGCGACCGTATATATGGCCCTGCGATATTTATCTGAAGATACGGTCCATATTTATGTAGAAAACGAAGAAGATGCAAAAATTATATATGGCGATCCTGAGATGCGCAAAGAACTTTTCATACAGGTGAAACAGCATGATAAACCTGTTACCTTTTTTGAGGTATGCGGCTGGCTTGCCCATTTCGGCAATCGGCAGGCAGCGCGTTTTCTGCTCAAAAACATCCAAACCGAAGGCCGTCAGGCGCTGTTTATCACCACCGGCCGCTGTGAAGATCGCCTGCTTCCGTACCTGGACCAGGAATGCTTTGACGCGGATCCCTCAACCAAAGCGGCTGCGGACGCGGGACAGACAGCGGCGGAACACAAACGGCGGGCCGCCGTCAGACAGCAGGATGCTGCGGATATCAGAACCTATCTGACCGCGCAGCCAGCAAATACGAAGCTTGAAAGAGAGCGCCTGGCCGCGCTCCAGGATTTTTTTGCTGAAATCACGGATTCACAGCTCAGAACGCTTCTGGGGGACGTACGGATTGCCGAACAGCAGAGCTATGAAACAGTACGGGCGCTTACCGCGTCGTTACTCAACACCCGCTACGCCGTCCGATCCGGAGAGATAGCCCATGTGATCGAATTGCTGGAACAGTGCGTCCGGCATGGCCGTGACAGCGGCGGCGACATTGCGCCTGACATGAAACAGATGCTGAATCAACACACGCAGCGGCTTCTGCCACGCGATCTGCAGTATCTGGAAGTCCCTCATCAGCCGCTTTACAGCGGACAATTGGAAAACCAGAACGTTCTGCTGTTTACCGGACTGCCATTTTGCGGCAAGACGATCGCCGCCCAGGCCATCGCCCAAGGATTCGCCGCGAAAGGCTATGACATCCATCCAACGGATGATATAAACGAGGGGATGGCATTCTTAAATCATTGTACCCATTCCAAAAAGCTGCTGCTCCTGGAAGACCCCTTTGGCTCCATGCGCGCCTCAGAAAACCGGACGGAACAGGCGCATAAGCTGCGCCGCCTTGTCCTGGAAAAGTCATCGGCAGACAGCAAACTGATTGTGACGACAAGAAAAGACATCCTTTTTACGGCTTTTGACAAAAAGGAGCTTGCAGAGTGTTCCATCGGCGGCTTCCCATGGAATGACCTGACGATGCAGGATATCTCCTTTGCACAGAGAGCGTGGCGCGCCGTTTATGGGAACAGTGATGAGAGCGCGCAGTGCTTTTCGCGGATCGCCGGATATATCCGCCAAAAAGAGAAGGGCGTTTTTCTCGAAATCGGCGAAATCTGCAACCTGAAAGGAACATTTCCCCATGTACATGCGCTTTCCCGCCATACGGATGAAGAAATCCTGCGGCATGCGCGGATTAGCTCAGAAGATGTAGTGGATAAACTCCGCGGCGAGGGCGGGGACGCTGTCCGGATCGTTCTGGGGCTGGGCTTTACATGCGATACGATCCGCAAAACCTCCTACCAGGATCTGGCATATGTTTTATCCGATGCGGCCGAACAGCCGGCGCTGCTTCACCTTCGCAAAAAATCCCGCAGCGTGCGTATGACGCTGGGCGGCAAAAGACCGCCGGAGCGGGGCGAAAAAAGGCCGCCGGAACAGGGCGAAAAAAAGCAAAAAAACGCCGCATATGCGGGATACAGCCAGGCTTTTCAATTGTCAGGCGAAGAAAGCCGGCTCCTGAGCCGGCTTGAACAATATGGTTACATCTTTATCGACAGGCGGACCAAAGACATCCGTTTTCAGCACCCTGTATTCTGCTATGCGGCCAGGCTCCTGCTGTTAAAAGAACTGGACGATGCCCTTGACTGCGCGGAGTATGTCCTGACCGCGCGCCGGGCCCTGGGAGCGGCCAATAAGAATGTCAATCTGTGCGCGTTAGAATTTCTGTACGCCTGTGTAAAGGAAAATGATGCATACGGGAATGACCTGCGATCCGCGATGTTTGAAGCGCTGAATTCAAGATACCCGGCTGTCAGGGACAGGGCTGTCCTCCTGCTTGAAACCGGGTTCTCTGAACTTCCCCGCGAGCGTCAGGAGCAACTGCTGGACGCAGTCAGGGATACGGCATTTGATCAATACCTTCTGTGGGAAAATGGAGAACTGATGGTCAATCCAAAAGAGACGATCGAGCCGTCCCTGTCGGATATACTCCCCCGCCGCAGAAAGCCGCTCCTGACACCGGAACAAATCCGGGCAGTCGCGACAAAAGCAGACCTCTCTCCCAAACAGATGCTTGACATCCTGCAGTCGCCCCTGCGGAAAAATCTGCCCCTGGCATTTTTAAATATTGCCCTGGATTATGACGAGAGCGTGATCCGCGAAAAAGCAATCCGCCTGCTATTTCAAAATTATGCCGGACAGCTAAAGCTAAGCCATTACTTAAATGAATGGGACAATTTTAATGTCATCTGCCAGATGTTTCAGGGAGCGCTGCAGTCGTGGCCGGCATATTCCGCAGAGGACAGGCAAACGATCCTGCGCTATTTTACCGCCCAGCTCGGGAGAGTATCTGTCTCCATGCAGGCAAAAAATTTCCTGGAAAATTTTGCGGATGAATATCACTCCAACGGGCTGTCGTGGAAACGCTTCACCGAAGATGAAAAAAAGCTGCTGTGGGAGACATGGAGCGCGGTATTTACAGAATTTCTCCGGCAGTTCCAGGTGGATTTTCTGAACATGCACGAGCCGCATATGGATGCGTGCATGCGCAAAATGGTGAAGTATGTCAAAAATCCGGCGCTTCTTAAACCGCTTTTTTACGCCTGGAACGGATGGCTGTCCAGAGTCTCCTGCCCGGATGATTACGGCATGTGCCTGGCCGAAAATATCCTGCTTTACCTGCCGCCGGATCCCGATCGTTTCCAGTTGCTCTGCCAGATGCTTGAGACGACAGATTCCACCAGCCTTCTCACATCCCATATACGCCATATCACAGACGGCTGGAAACGTCTGACCGGCCGGGAGCGCGGGCTTGTAAAGCAGCTCCTGGCTGCCCCGCGTAAGGATTTACCGTGGCTTAAAGCCATTGTTCTTACCCGGGAGCAGATACCGGAAGAGCTGCAGGCGCAGATACTGAACGATAAACCTGTAAACAGCGCGTCAGAATGGCTGGCCGCCCTGCGCGCGGAAGATCTGTTGCAGCCATGTCTTAATGTGTACTGCGGATATCCTCAGCCCCTGTGGTGGAACGGGTATCATCACGCCGCCCGCAGCCGGTGGGACGAAGTGATTGCAAAAGAGCTGGAAACCGACTGCAACACGCAGGGCAGGACGTTTCAGATTGCCTTAAGGGAGTTTATACAATGGGAATATGACAGAAGCCCCCGCTTTCAGCCATACCGTGAAGCGCTGTGGGAGACGCTGCTTACCGATATACAGAAGAAAAACGCCGTCTTTGGACAACTGCTGCGGACCACCGTGACGACAAACCAGACAAATACGGAGCTTTGGGACAGATATTTTCAGCGCTGTGATGATACGGAGCGCGCAGCGTCATGCAGACAAATCGCGGATGCCATAGAGTCCGTGGAATATTTCCAGGATGAGCGCGGGTGCCTGGAGTTGTTTAGCGGAACGATTGTAGAGAAGTATCTGTATCCGCTGCTGCCAGCGGACGAAGAACTGAAGGAGCTGTGCTTTAACGTGCAGAAGATCCTTCAGATTTTTAGCATCCCGTCAGAAGAGCGGCTCTTTGATTCGGATGATGAAGAAAATATACCTGACAAGATAGCCGCCCTGTTTGAGGCAGGCGTATTGGGCCATTACCGGGAGGATCCGCCGCGCATGAAACTCACCGACATTCTCGTACGCGGTGTGATGCAGGATGCCGGGCGGAAATCAGAGGAACTGAACCAGCAGTTGGAAATATGCAGGCGCGCGCGCATAGAATGTAGATCCGCGCAGGCAGAACGGTTTCAGGACGCCTATCCTCTGGAAAACTGGATTGGGCAATAGCGGGAAACTACAAATCATTGTTCCTGTCAGGGGGCGGGTAAAGACGGACCATTGTTACTATTTACGGCCCGGCTAAAAAGCAGCCGTTTCGTGAATAGTAACACTTTCAGAACCAGCATAGGGCCAGGGGCATAAAAGCCTGGTTGCCAATTCTGCAGATCTCTGCTATAATTCCCTCATGGAAGAGTACCCATGACAGGGTGGCAACCTCCCGAGCCAATGAAACCGGCTTGCCGGAATACATAGGAAGGTTGCTAGGTGCCAGTGGCACCTGTTTAGCAAGGACCGAAGCGGAGCGTAGACGGTGGCGCTTATGACGGCTTATGAGATCATCTCGATTTTCATAGGAATATTGGCTTTGCTGATGTCCTTTGGCAGCTTGATTGTGGCGTTGCTTGCCTTTCTCGACAGAGATAGGAAGAACAGGTGAAAAAAATAATGCCCCTCCTGTCTGATCCACAGGAGAGGCGCCTCTCATTGAGAGGTAAGTAGCTTGACTTGGGAGCATCCGCTTTGGAGTGGGTGCTCTTTCTATGTTCATTATATACTATGCCTTTGGATTTTGCAAGTATTAAAGAAATTTCGCTAGAGCGTGTTTGAAAAATGCTTTCTGCCAGATGTGCGTTCCGCTTTGTGGGAGATTTGGGCCAAATGAACGCGGCGTAGTGGGCTGCGTTAAGTGAATTTGGCACAAATATACCGCGAAGTGGGGCGTGCAGATGCCAGGAATGAATTTTCAAACACGCTCTAGTACAGCATAAATTAAGTTCCTGATACATTCGTTTTCAGCAAGGCTTGATTTATCAACATTTATGGCTGTTCTCATGAGTCAGAAACTTATTATTCGATGTACTAGATAGCGAAAAAACCGCTGAAACCCAGTGATATAAGGGATACAACGATTTTTTCTTTTGCTGGCTGTCAAAAACAGCAACCTATTACAAGACAGGGGCGGTGTCAAGTTTTTTTTCCTTATGGGCTCCGGTTTGAGGGGTTCCAATTAAAACCCGTTTCCCACAAAAGGCAAATCCGTACTTACGTATCCGTTCCTCCCGGACTCCCTTTTCCACAAGTGTTGTCTCATATTTTTTCATCTCTATCTGCCGCAGCGCCTCCTCCACTGTATCCGCCAGCTCCTTTTCCTCCTCCGGATCCTGCGCCTTAAATTCCAGAATGATCCCGTCGTCGTCCCCTTTTGGCTCCAGCATGACATCGTATCTCCCGAAACCGCTCTCCCGGTTCGATGTCACCGTATAACGATCCGCAAGCTCCACTAAAAGCCCCAGCACAAAGCCATGGTAGAAGCGCTCCGGCTCCGCGGACTCTGAGGGTTTATTCCCGGCGTCAAAGGAGCTGAACGTGGCCAGCGCCACTTTATTCATATAATAGTTCATGGCCTTAACATCACCCGCAAGCAGGGCCCTTATAAAGTCATTATAATGTTCATCTGGTTCCGAAAACCAGTCCCGTATCATATTCTCAAACATGAGCCGCACTTCCCGGTTCGTCAAAGCGAGGCTGTAATACCAGCGGCCCGATTTCTCTTCAAATTCCATCCTCACGATCTTCAGATATCCGCTTGCAAGCAGAAGGCTCCAGACAGAATTTCGTTTTGTCTTCAGTTCTCCGTACACAATCTGCTCATCGAGCTCTATCCGGAGCGGCTCGCCCTTCATCAGGCGCTCAAAATTTTGCTTAACTTCTTTATTTCCCTCCCGGAGCAATTTCCCGGCCAGGCTGTTCGAGCTGGAATTGGCCCAGTAAGCCATTACCCTGCCTGTGTCCAGATAATTTATGATCGACCATGGATTATAAATATCCGTACAGCTTCCAAAGGTAAAACCGTCATACCATCTCTTTACCTCCGGCTTTTTGTCCGGCATCCCAAATTCCTCCAGAGCCGCAAAAACCTCTTCCTCTGTGAATCCAAAGCAGTCCGCATATTCATCCGAAGTCGTGGTCACCACCTTTAAATTATTTAAATCAGAAAAAACCGATTCCCGGCTCACCCGTGTGATGCCTGTCATAATCGCACGCTCCAGATGCGGGTTTGTTTTAAAGGTTGAATTAAATAAACTCCTGGTAAAGGATACGAGTTCCTCCCAGTAACCGTTTACAAACGCCTCCTGCATGGGGGTATCATATTCATCCAGAAGGATAATTGCCTTCCTGCCATAATAGCGGTGTAGAAAAGCAGACAGGTAGTGGAGGCTCATGGCGGCGTCCTCCTCCCTCATCGTCTCTGACATACGGGAAATATACGCCTTCTCCCCCTCTGTCAGCAAATCCCCTTCCAAAAGGAAGCGGTACGGCACATATAGATCCCTCAATATCTGGCAAATCCTGTAGCGTGCCTTTTCATACGTATTTTCCTTTACATTGGCAAACGACAGGTTTATAACCGGGTACATCCCCTGCAATTTTCTGTATTCCCCATCTTCCCAAATCAAAAGCCCCTGAAACATCTCTCCCTGATCGGCATAATTGACTGAAAAAAACTGCTCGGTCATGCTCATGGTCAGTGTCTTTCCAAAACGCCTGGGACGCGTGATCAGGGTCACTTCATCCTGACTTTCCCACCATTCTTTGATAAACTTCGTCTTATCCACGTAAAAGCACTGCCGCTCTCTTATTGTTTGTAAGCTCTGAATCCCTATCCCTACCGTTCTGGCCATGTTTTACACCTCCCTGCCATATTTATATACTCTCGGAATCTCACTGTGCATGATTTTGTGAGATTCCGACAGTACATATATTTATTCCATCTTATCACAATTGCGCCATGCTATCCAGCCTCTTTTCCCGGAATCGTTTCACAAAAAAGGAAATTTCTGGCGCATAAACAGTGGCAGGAAATCTCTATCTCATAGTAATTTTTATAATTTTCGACAATTTATTAACGCTTATCATTAATTTTCTTGACTTTTCCAAACCAGTACACTACAATAAAGCTATCAGGCCGCGCCTTAGGCTTGCGGGGCTTACCTGTATCTGTGGCCACAGATTTCATACAGACAGGCATTTATATGTACCCAAAAAGGAGGGATTATTATGGTAACGATGCGCACCTCACTGGATGTGAATTCAAAAGCGCGGGCGCTCACGCGCCTCCGGGCAGAGAGCAAAACCATCTGTCAGGCCGCAAAGCTCCTTATCGGCATGTATCTGTGCTCCGGCCTCTTTTACCTGTCCATACTGGCCGCATGGATCGTGTTCCAGGACTCTGTTATACGCATCCTGGAGCAGGGAGATGGTTTAAAAGGCTGGCCGCTGCTGGTTTACGTTCTGTTCCAATACATTGTGCCATACGATTGCGCCGCAGGGCGGCTCAGCCTGCCTGCTTTCGCGTTCAGTCTGGCCGCCCGGATTATGGTTTCCGGTATTGGCGCTTATATTTTTTACTGTATTTTAAAGGTCTTCCAGTCCATACAAAACGGTGAGTCGCCTTTTACAGCCCGGATTACAGGCTATTGGAAGCGATGCAGTTCTGTATTTGCCGCCATTGCGATGATTTTGTTTTTAGCGTCCTTTGTCCTCCGGGGAGCATCCGTCGTTCTGAGCATTTTTCCGCTGATATTTGCCTGCTTCTTTTACGCGCTCAGCCTGATTTTTGAATATGGAACATGCCTGCAGACGGAATCTGACGAAACGCTTTAGCGCCCGGCAGGTTCCCCTGCCGCCTGAAAGGATCGTGGAACATGGCCATTATATTAAGACTGGATCGCGTCATGGCCGATCGAAAGATGTCATTAAAAGAGCTGTCAGAAAAGGTTGGCGTGTCCAACGTCAACCTTTCTAAAATCAAGACCGGGAAGATAAGCGCAATCCGCTTCAGCACCCTGAACGCCATCTGTGAGGCGCTGGACTGCCAGCCCGGCGATATTATGGAATTTAAGCGCGATACCCGCGACGGTATTATCATGTGACAGGAGGAATTGTATTGACAGAAAACGGGGCAGGCCAATGCGATCCCTGCCGATACCGCCTGATACCGGTTTCAGGGAGGCGGCATTTACGGCGCGGCTGTTCTAAACAGCCTGAACGGCCGCGCCGTCCGTCTTCGGCAGTTTACGGCGGACCAGCAGATAGCATGTCACATGCGCTGTGGCCGTCACCAGCCAGGACACCGGATAAGACAGATACAGCACCGTCAGCGTGGGCCTCCATGCAAAAATCGTAAAGATCCAGATCACCCGCAGCCCGCAGGCTCCGGTCAGGGATACGATCGTCGGCAGGATGGAATATCCGATGCCCCGCATGCTTCCCACCATAGTATCCATCCACCCGCAGATAAAGTACGTGGTGCAGATGACGGACATGCGCAGCATTCCGTAGGAGATTACCTCCGGATCCGAGGAATAAATCCCCAGCAGCGGCTCTGCCACCGCCATGGCCGCAAAGCCCAGGATCACGCCCACCGCCGTCACGCATCCCTGGCATACCAGGAGGATCCGGTTGATGCGCGAATACTTCTGCGCGCCGATATTCTGGCTCGTAAAGCTTAAATTCGTCTGGTACAGCGCATTCATGGAGGCATAGATAAAGCCCTCAATATTCTGCGAGGCCGTATTTCCCGCCATGGCGATGGAGCCAAACGAATTCACGGACGACTGGATCAGCACATTGGAAATCGAGAATATCGCCCCCTGCATTCCGGCCGGAAGCCCGACCTTTATGATCATCAGCAGCTTGCGCTTATTGATCGCAAGCCTGTTTAAGCGCAGCTTAAGCCCTCCCTCTGCCTGCATCAGGCAGCGGAACACCAGGGCCGCTGATATGCACTGGGACAGCACGGTTGCCAGCGCCACGCCGGCCACATCCATATTCAGCCGGATCACAAAAAACAGATTCAGGAGCACATTGATCACCCCGGCCAGGGTCAGGAAGTACAGCGGCCGCTTTGTATCCCCCACGGCCCGGAGGATTGCGCTCCCGAAATTGTAGGCCATGATCACCGGCATACCGGAAAAATAGATCTGCATATACATCACAGATTTGTACAGAACATCCTCCGGCGTACCCATCAGCTCCAGCATAAACCGGGACGCAAAAAAACCGGCTGCTATCAAAGCCAGCCCGCTCGCCAGGCTCACCGCCACCGCGGTATGTACCGTCTCGCTGAGATCCTTCTCATTTTTAGCTCCATAATAGCGGGCCACCAGGACATTTACGCCGATCGAAAGACCGATAAAGATATTGACCAGCAGATTGATAAGGGCCGTCGTCGAGCCCACCGCCGCCAGAGACTGTCTGCCCGCAAACCGCCCCACTACAATCACATCCGCGGCGTTAAAAAGCAGCTGCAGCACGCCGGACAGCATAAGCGGCGCCGAAAACGACAAAACCTTTTTCACAACCGAACCGCTGCACATGTCCATTTCATAGGACTTCTTCATGGGTAATCGCGCTCCTTCCATGAAATGTTCGTCATTATTATCTAGAGCGTGTTTGAAAATTCATTCCTGGCATCTGCACGCCCCACTTCGCGGTATATTTGTGCCAAATTCACTTAACGTAGCCCACTACGCCGCGTTCATTTGGCACAAATCTCCCACAAAGTGGCACGCACAGCTACCAGAAAGCAATTTTCAAACACGCTCTAGCGAATTGTAACAAAACAGCTCCATTTCACGCTCCTGCAAAGGATGTAAAGTGCAGCTAAAATTATTGTACTGTTTTGCGAGGAACTTTGCAAGCACTTTCTTGAATTTCCTGCCGGCGCAAAACAAAGAAAGGAGATCCCGCATGAATCAAACCCAATCCCCCTGCCCCCCAAAACAAATCCTCGTCATCGGCTCTGCCTGCGTGGATGTCATCATCAGCCTCCACCACCTCCCGCGCACCCAGGAGGATCTGCACCCCACGGGCCATGCGCTCTCCCTGGGCGGCTGCGCCTACAACACAGCCTCCTCCATCCGCCTGTTCGGCGCTCCGGTGACTCTCATCTCTCCGGTCGGAAGCGGCCTGTACGGTGAATTTACGGCCCGGGAACTGGAAAAGAAGGGCTTTCCCGCCGCGATCCGCGTCCCGGATCAGGAAAACGGCTGCTGCTACTGTCTCGTCGAGGCAGGCGGGGAGCGCACCTTTTTGTCCTGGCACGGGGCGGAGTATACGTTTCAGAAATCATGGATGGACGCGTTTGACAATGCCTCGTTTGATATGGTCTACATCTGCGGGCTGGAAATCGAAGAGCCCACCGGATATGAACTGATTGAATATCTGGAACGCTATCCAAAACGCGAGCTGTTTTTCGCCCCGGGCCCCAGAGGTATTTTTATTGAAAAAGAAAAAATGAAGCGGCTTTATGCGCTCCATCCTGTGCTGCACATCAATGAATCTGAAGCGCTTGCGCTCAGCGGCGAAAGCGCGAAAAAACCGGAACCGGCTTATGGTGAAACACCCATAGAGCGGGCCGCGCGGATTCTTCTGTCCGAAACCGGCAATACGGTCATCGTCACCCTTGGAGAACAGGGAAGCTTTTGTCTGGAACAGGGCGGCCGCTCCTACTATGTTCCCGCCGTCCCGGCACAGACTGTTGACGCCATCGGCGCCGGAGATTCCCATATCGGGGCAGTGATGGCCTGCTTAAGCCTTGGCCGGCCGATGAGGGACGCCATAGAGACAGCAGGCCGTATGGCAGCGGCTGTCGTGGGAGTGCGGGGATCCACACTGACTGAGAAGGAATTCCAAAAAGTTTTTCAAAGCGGCCCTCTTTAAGCCCTGTCTGCTTCTGCCAGAGCCGGGAGGCCGCTGTCAGGGAAGCCTCTCTTTAAGGCGGTCCAGCTCATGCGCCGCGGCATCCATGCTTGCCGCGGCCAGCCTGCAATTGTATAAATGATATTCGAGGAACAAAATTCCCACTGAGTAATGCTCGATCTCCTCGCCTATCTCGTCCGAAATTTCCTCACTGGATCCAAAGATTGTCTGGTTCAGGCTTCTCAGATGTGAGGCAACCATTTTACTGATCAGGTCGCAGTATGGAGCGCAGCGCGCCATTTTTGCGCGGATGTCCTTACGCTCCATCTCATAAAAGCGCTCATCCATCCATGAATCCCTCCGCCGTTCCAGATCCTTTATAAACATCAGATACAGGATCTCCCACTGTTCGACCGCATACTGCGCCTGCTCCAGATCCATGCACCGCTCCTTCCCGGCCTTAAGCTTCGCGGACAATTTACGGCGCTGGCCGCCGGCGCAGTCATACATCTGATTTTCAATCCACTTGAGCTCAAACTGCGCCTCCTTTAAACGGGACTGCAGATGAATCAATTCCGTTTCGCTCCTGTGGGGCCAGCCTTTTAAATCCCTGCACTTCCTCTCAAAACGCTTCACCGACTTCTGCCATGATCCGTCCGCTTCCTGCGACCCACCCGGCATGCCATGCACAGACTCCATCCACTGCACATTCATTCTGCAGATTGCTTCGGCGTTCGTATCGCACACGGCCCGGATCCGCTCAAACCGCTCCCTCTCCGATCGCCAGGCTTCCTCCGCTTTTACTGCTTTTACTTCCAGACGTGCAATCTGCTCTTCTATTCCCATTCCATTTTATCCTCTTTTCTCAGGCAGGCCGCAAATCGCCGCATGCGCCGCGTTTTCCCGGCCATAAAAATTAGGATACCCGTCTGAAATGGTATCCTAATCTTTATGGCGTCCCGCACGCGCAGCCGCCCTGCTTTTATCAAATCGTAAGCTTGCTCTTGCGGTTTGCCTTCCAGACATAGAGGCCCAGGGCAAAACCGATTACGCCGTATACCATAAAGGTACGGAAATACTCACCCAGAAGCGCCTGGCCGAACACCGCCTGGCCGATCTCCGGGGACATAATAAACATTGCGTTAAACAGAATCGTCCCGATCAGGGCCTGGCTGACCGTCGCCTTTGAGGTGGACGCGCCGCCCACCAGAATAGAGGCCACGGCAAACATGCCGACCTGGGTATGCGCATTGTACGTATTCAGTGTTCCCACATTCTGGAGGAAGATCACCTGTCCCCACGCCGCCAGCACAGTGGAGAGGATAACCGCAATGATACGCGTCTTATCCACATTGATACCAGATACCTCCGCAATGCGCTGGCTCTGGCCCACAGCCTTGAAATCCTGTCCCAGCTTTGTCTTTAAAAGCAGTTCCGTAAACACACAGAGCGCGGCAATCAGCAGCACGGTCACTACAGGAACCTTGGCCACAACCGTAAGGCTGTTTTTGGCCGCAATCGAGTATGCCCCGATTCCAATCACAATCACACAGAGCGCCATATTGATGATGGTCATGATGCGGTTCTTCTTCATCTGCATCGCCGTCTTATTGTGGACGAAACGAAGGATCTGCAGGATGAGGATCGCTGCCGCAATCAGAATCAGCGCATGCGTAAAGGGAATCTTTTCAATGTTGTCAAGGGCGTATTTGAGCCCGCCCTTGTCCGCCATGCCCAGATCCACGGTGGAGCGGATGCCGATCCCGTCCGGCTTGATTAAAGGATGGTTCGCCGGAACCTTAATGATCACGCCCACCACAAACAGGAACAGGAACTGGTAGACGCCATTTGCAAAATAGCCGACGATCAGGCTGGCGATCATCTCCTGGCCTCTCGTCTTATTATACAGGCGTCCGGTCATCCAGCCAAACAGCACCGCCAGCGGAGTGGACAAAAGGACAGCCAGTAAAAAGCCGCTCATGCCGCCCAGCTCAAAGTAGCGGATAAACACCACCGCGATCTGCCCGGCCATCGCGCCGACCACGATACCAAAATTCAGGCCCAGCCCGGCGATAACCGGGATAATCAGGGACAGTACGAGGAAGCAGTTTCTGTAGAGACGTCCCGTCAGCTCGCCCAAAAACCAGCTAAACGATACCTCCGAAACAGACAGCCCGATGATCGTAAACAGCAGGAAAATCAGGGTCACAAGGTTATCGCCGATCCATGTAAGCGCCTTTACGGCCGTTGATTTATTCTCCATCAGCCCTTACCCCCTTTCCGAACCTGCGTAAGCGCATAAAGGATAATGCCGTTCTGGATCACCATACGCATTACCTCTGACAGATCCGTTCCGGCAAACACACGGTTCGCAACCGGAAGCGCGGAGGTCAGAAGTCCCTGGAACAGGAATACGCCTAAAATAACATGAGATACCTTTGCCCTCTGGGCCGAAGCGCCGCCAATCAGGATCGCCGCCACCGCCGCAAAGGCCATGGTCAGGGGCGCATTATAAAGCTGCGCATAGCCGTAGCTCTGGGAATACACCACAATCCCGATCGCGCCCAGAATCGTGGAGAGGATATTGGCAAGGATCCGGTTGCGGTTAATATTCAGTCCCGAAGCTTCGGAAAAGCTGTTGCTGCTTCCCACGGCCGAAATCGCAATACCGTGCCTGCTCTTGAAAAACGCCCCCACCAGAAAGCAGAACAGCAGGAAAAACAGGATCATGCCTGTCGGGAAATAGAAATCCGGACCAATGGAAAATCCAAGGAAATTGTTCAGAATCATGCTGGCCCCGATGACGTCGAGCTGAATAGTTTCACGCAGGCCCTGTCCGATAAACCATCCCATATTCGGGGACTTGAAGGGGATCAGGAGCCACAGAAGGCACATAAAGGCCGTGATGGAAAAGCCGGCGTAGGTCGCAATCGTCATCTCCGATCCCTTCACGGCGTTCAGAAGCTTTCCATAAAAATACCCGACTACAGTTGCCAGAATAATCGAGAACAGGATGGACATAAAAAACCATCCCCATCCCGTAAAGCCAAACTCAATGGCGCATACGATCCCGAACAGACCGCACTCCACGCCGATGGGAAGCGCAAAGTTCGGGCCCGTGCCGGACTGGATAGACGGCAGCATGGCCAGCACCAGAATGCCGTTCATGCCCGCGCGCTTCACTGTATCGCTGAGCAGGGTGGCAACGGAAAGACCCATAAAATGCCCCAGCGCCAGGATAAATACCAGGAACGCCGCAATAATGATCGTCGGCAGCCCAATCTTACCGACAATCTCCTTTGGGCTTATCTTCTTTTCCTCCATTATGCCTCCCTCCTTTCTTCTATATCTGTAATACCGGACATCATCAGGCCAAATGCCTCATCCGAATCCGTGGGATTTAAGATGCCCGCCACCTTGCCGTCGCAGACAATGGCGATCTTGTCGCAGATGCTGCGAAGCTCCGCCAGCTCCGAGGAGGTCATGATAATCGTCATGCCCATCTCCTGGTTTAAGCGCTTTAAGAGGTCAAGAACCAGCTTCTTTGCGCCGATATCAATGCCGCGGGTGGGCTCGGATACGAGAAGCAGATCCGGATTCTGGGTTAAAGCCCTGGCCACGCAGACCTTCTGCTGGTTTCCTCCGGAAAGGCTGCCTGTGTTCTGCTGCGAGGAGGTGCAGCGGATATCCAGATCCTCGATCATCTTATTGGCATGGTCGCGGATCTCCTTTGCGTCCCGCATCTTGATAATCCCGTAATTTTTCAGGAATTTATCCTGGTTCTGCATGGCTGTAAAGCAGATATTCAGCTCAATGGACTCGTCAAGGAGCAGTCCCACCCCTTTCCGGTCCTCGCTCACAAAGGCCACGCCCTCGCGGATCACCTGGCGGGAATTGTTGAGCGGGAGTTCCTTTCCCTTAAATGTCACCTGGCCCCTGGAAGGATAGATCCCCATAATGCCGTTGGCAATACCCAGCTTTCCCTGGCCGGCCAGACCGCCGATGCCCATAATCTCGCCTTTTTTCACCGATAACTCAATACCCTTTACCTGCTCGCCCGGCATATTCACATGGAGATCCCGGATATCCAGCACCACCTCGTCCGAAACCCTGCGATCCGCTGCTTCCTCGCGATCCAGCGTCACCGCGCGGCCGATCATCATGCGCGCGATATCCACTGCGCTCGTCTCTTGAATCGGCTTGGTCGCCACATGGGTTCCGTCGCGCAGAACCGTCACCGTGTCCGCAACGGATACAATCTCTTCCAGACGATGACTGATAAATATAATCCCAATACCGCTGTCGGCAAGCCTTCTGATCGCCTTCAAAAGGTTCTGCGCCTCTGCGTCCGCAAGCACTGCCGTCGGCTCGTCAAATACCAGAATTTTAATACCGGATTTGTCGATCTCGCGGGCAATCTCAATGAACTGCATATGGCCCACCGGAAGGCCGGCGACCTGGGTATAGCTTTCAATGTCCATATCAAGCGTCTTCAGCGCCTTCTGCGCATCGGCGTTCATCTGTTTATAGTTGAGCCCCTCCAGACGCTTTCCCAAAACCCGGCTGACTACGTTTTTTGTCGTAATCTCCCGGTTCAGCTTAATATTCTCCGCAATGGAGAACCCGGGAATCAGCATAAATTCCTGATGCACCATGCCGATTCCCTCCAGCATGGCGTCATGCGGGGAACGGATGTGGGTTTCTTTTCCCTCAATCTCCACAGAACCCTCAAATCCTCCGGTCTCTTGGATCGCCGGCATGCCGAACAGGATGTTCATAAGCGTTGACTTGCCCGCGCCGTTTTCTCCGATCAGGGCGTGTACCTCGCCCTTTTTTACTGTCATATTAATGTTTTTTAAAACCTGGTTCCCATAAAACGACTTGGAAACATTTTTAAACTCCAGTAGATTGTCGCTCAAGGCCTAACCTCCTAACCTCAGTTATCGCAATACGGCACGGGAAGTCCCGTGCCGCCTGCAACACTCTGTAAATCTTGATTTTCAGCTACGGCGCACAGCCCGGCTGGGGGTGCGGCCAGTAACGATTTTATTCACCGTAGGTCAGATAATCCATCATGATAAGCTGATAGTTATCATAAGAAGTGCCTGCATCGTCCGTATAGGGACTCATATTACAGTCAAGGCCCGCATACTCATCCATCTTTGCCTTCAGAACTTCCATATCCAGATCCCCGTTGGTCTTTCCGGCCATCCAGTCAAACGCATACTCTGTGCCGGCAACAGTAATCATCATGGAAACCGGAACGGGCCATGTGGAGAAGCGTCCGAGAACGCCAGCCTCTTCAAGAGACTTGGTGGTCTGATCCACGATATCCTGAATGTTCATCTTCTCAACAGCGGAATCCTCCTCGGATACGAGTCCAAGGGCTGCCGGATAGCCGTGATACGGAGACGGGCAGCAGGGCTGCGGATAGATAGCGCCCTGTTCCACGGCCGCCTTGATAAGCGGAACCTGCATCGCGCAGTTCGTGGAGAAGAACGCAGTGTCCTTGCCGTACTGAGCTACCATCTTCGGAACATCCTCAAGGATGAACTGCTGAGCGCCGGTCGTGCCGGAATCACCGGTTGGGTCCGGAGCGGTTGCATCTACAAATTCAATGTTTAACTCCGCGCATTTCTCTTTGATCAGCTCACGTCTCGCGGACAGAAGAACCTGAGCCATATGTCTCGGGAACGAGTAATGTACGAACGTCTTAGCGCCCATCTTCACAGCCTGCTCTACCATGGCCGGTCCCATATCCAGCTCGTTCGGCTGAAGGATGATATCCGCCCTTGCAGCCACGTCCTCCGGATTCTCCTGGGGCGTACCATAGATGATGAGCATATCATCGCGGGACTCTAAGAGCTTATCAATCGCGGCGTTGGTGCCCGGAACAGCCTGATTGATGATGATCGCCTTAATTTCCGGATCCGCGGCGAGTTTGCTGACCGTTGTGATCATCTGCTCCTGCTCGGTCATGAAGTTATCCGGCCATGTCACATGCACGATGCGGTCGCCGTACTTCTGGGACATCGTCTCAGCAGAACGGTACTCCTCCTCATTCTGGGATACGGTATTCGTCACAATCGCAACCTTGCCTGTGCCTTCTGCCTGGGCCTCGCCCTCTGCGGGAACCTCTTCCTTGCCCTGCTCTGCGGGAACCTCTTCCTTGCCCTGCTCTGCGGGAGCTTCTTCCTTACCCTGCTCCGCCGGAGCCTCGCTCTGCGCCGGCGCGGAACTTCCACCGCCGCCGCAGCCGGCCAGCATGGAAACTGCCATTGCGCCTGTCAGAAGTGCGCTTAATACCTTTTTCATCTTAGTTCCTCCTCTCTTTTTTACCCCGGACGCCATAAAAAACATCGCTTTAAAACCCGCGAAATATGCGTATCCGAAATAATGTTTTTTATTATAAACGATTTATCTTCATTGATCAATCACTTTTTGCGTTTTTGTTAATTTTGGGAATTATACGCTTGACTTTTATCCGCGATTCTTTACAATTATATTAAAGCATAAAAAAGGAGGTTTTTTCATGAATCATGCGAGACTTGAGACCATTCTGGCAAAGCTTAAGGACAGAAATATAAATCAGATGATTATTTCCGACCCCTACGCGATCCTGTATCTCACCGGACGCTTCATTGATCCCGGCGAGCGCCTTCTGGCCCTTTATATAAGCGGGGACGGGGCGCACCGGATCTTCATCAATAACCTGTTCACCGTACCCGAGGATCTGGGCGTTGAGAAGATCCGCTTTAATGACACGGACGATTACCTCTCCCTGCTCTGCGGCTGCATCAAAAAGGGCGAGCCCCTGGGCATTGACAAAAACTTCCCGGCCCGCTTCCTGCTCCCGGTGATCGGGCGCTCCGGCGCATCCCGGTTTGAGCTGAGCTCCATCTGCGTGGACGAGGCCCGCGCCGTGAAGGACGAGGATGAAAAGGAAAAGATGCGCGCTGTATCCGCCATCAACGATCAGGCCATGGCCCGCTTCCGCGGACTGATCAAAGAAGGCGTCACAGAGAAGGAGATTGCCGCCAAAATGCAGGATATCTACACCTCTTTAGGCGCGGACGGCTACTCCTTCACCCCCCTTGTAGGCTTTGGCCCCAACTGTGCAAAGGGCCACCACGAGCCGGACAATACGGTGTTAAAGGAAGGCGACACGGTCCTCTTTGACGTCGGCTGCAGGAAGGACGACTACTGTGCGGACATGACGCGCACCTTCTTCTTCAAAAAGGTTCCCTGTGAAAAGCACCGCGAAATCTACAACCTGGTGCGCAAAGCCAACGAAACCGCGGAAGCCATGTTAAAGCCCGGCGTGCGCTTATGCGATGTGGACCGGGCGGCCCGCCAGGTGATTGAGGACGCCGGATACGGCCCCAATTTCACCCACCGCTTAGGCCACTTTATCGGCCTGGAGGTGCATGACTTCGGCGATGTCTCCTCCGCAAACCAAGCGGTCGCAGAGGCCGGAAATATCTTCTCCATTGAGCCCGGCATCTATGTAGACGGCGAAGTCGGCGTGCGGATTGAAGATCTGGTGCTGATCACAGAGGATGGGTGTGAGATCCTGAATTCCTACAGCAAAGAACTCGATATCGTGGAATAGCAGATGTGTCCTGTAACCGTTCAGATAATCTGAACGGTTACAGGTTGTTTACGGCAAACAACTGGATGCGTATCTTTAAATATGTCCGTCCTGATTCTCTATCATCGTTTTCAGTTTTCCCAGCGCTTCCCTGATTCCGCCCACCTCATTGATCAGCCCTTCCTTCACGGCGGCCTCTCCTACCAGAACCGTCCCCAAATCCTTGGTCATCATTTCCGTGTTCAGCATCAGGCCCTTTAAGCGCTCGTAACCGATATCCGCGTGGCCGGAGACGAAGCTTAAGATCCGATCCTGGATCATTTCAAAATAGTCGTAGGTTTGTACAGCCCCTATCACCAGGCCCGTCATGCGGACCGGGTGGACCATCATGGTCCCTGTGGGCACTATGAAGGAGTAATCCGTCGCCACGGCCAGAGGGACTCCGATGGAATGGCTGTCGCCGATGACCAGGGAAACCGTGGGCTTACTTAGGGATGCGATCATTTCCGCCAGGGCGAGCCCGCAGCTCACGTCGCCGCCTACGGTATTGATCAGAACCAGAACGCCCTCGATAGTTTTGTCATCCTCAATCTCCGCAAGCTTTGGCAGGATATGCTCGTATTTCGTTGTCTTGGTGGAACCGGACAGGTTTTCATGTCCCTCGATCTCACCGATGATTGACAGCAGATGGATATGGCTTCCTGTCCCCTCCAGCTCAAGCTGCCCGGTTTCCCGGATACGCTCTTCTTTATCGCGCTCTGCCTTTGTATCCTCATTTCTGGCCATAATAACCTCCTCAAACTGTTTCACTGCGCTGTTACCGTCTTTTTCTATTTTGACGCGTTTGAGGATAAAATATACATATAAATCAATCTCCCAGCACATTCACGATCTTGGCCGGGGTGCGGTAATTCCAGGTCGATATCTTGATTCCGTCCCTGGCATTGGACGCATGGCATACCTGGCCGTTGCCGATGTAGAGCGCCACATGGTTGATCGTGCCGCCGCTGTTCGTATAAAAAATCAGATCGCCGGGCCGCATCTCCGAGGAGCTGATGGAACGCCCCGCACCGGCCTGGGAGCCGGAATGATGCGGAAGGCTGACGCCGAAGTGCGACATAACAGACATCGTAAAGCCCGAGCAGTCCGCGCCGTTTGTGAGGCTTGTGCCGCCCCATACGTACGGATTCCCAAGGAACTGGGTCGCATAATTGGCAATCTGCGTTCTCCTGGAGCCCGCCGGCGCGTTGCCCGGCGTATTGCCCACGCCGCTCCCCTTGTTATTGCCTGCATTCCCCTTATTTCCTGTGGATCCCTTGCTGCCGCTGTTCCCGCCGCCCCCGTTTGAAGCCGCCGGCTCCGGGATATCCTCGATGGGGGTAAACTGGATCGCCTCATTGAGCGCGTAGCGCACATCCACAAAATCCGTGGCCACATAAGCGCTCGTGGTATCCAGCTCAATCTCCACCCAACCGTCCGTCTGCTTTAAGACCGCGTACCGCTCGCTGTTGGAGATCTGGGTCCAGATCGGCGAGTCGGTATTCGGCTCTGTCCTGGCGTTTAAGCGGTCCGTGGACACAATCGCCATCAGCTCCGCCACCTCCAGCGCCTCCGCCTTGGCCGCGTCCCCGGTGAGGATGAATTCAGACTTCACATAACCGGTTACAGGGCCGGATTTAATCTTGTACCACTGGCCGTCCTCCGTCGTCTCCAGAATCTCACCGGCGGACTTGCTGGTCATCTTACCGATGATCTTGCCCTCCTCATTCGGCTCCTCACGGATATTGAGATAATTATTTACATTGGAAATACCGATCTGATCGTACATATTGAGGACCATGGTCTTCAGATCCAGCTTTCTCGCCTCGTTTAAGGCATAGCGCACCTCCACAAAATCCGCTGAAATATAACCGTCGCTGATCTGGATCCAGCCCTCCTGCTGTCCTAAAATGCGGTAGCGCTCATTATACACTACCTGCTCCACCACCTGCGCGTCCGGATTCGGCTCGCTGCGCACATTCAGCTTGTCGGCTGTGATAACCGCCATCTTCTCCACCCGCTCAAAGGCTTCCGTCCTGGCCGCCTCGCCGGTCAGAACAAACTCAGAGCTGATATAGCCGGTCAGGCCGCCGGAGCTGACCAGGTACCACCCTTCTGTCGAGTCGTCCACGATCTCACACGCGCTGCCTCCCAGAAGCTTTCCCAGGATCTTCGCGTCCTTGCTGGCGCTCTCGCGCATGTTCAGATAACCGGACACCGTGACCAGGCCCATATTCGCGTAAGAATCCACCACTGCTTTTTTCTCTTCCTCATCCCGAATCCGGGCCAGCTCCTCCTCCGACAAGGTCGGCTCTGTCTCCGGCTGCGGCGCGCTCTCCGGCTCAGAGGGCGCTTCTGACGCGCTCTCTGTCATCTCTGTCTCCAGGCTGGCCGCGGCCGGACCGGCGAAGGCCCCTCCCCTCGCCAGCCTTACTGCCACAATACATAACAGCACCCCAATCACGCCCACGCCGGCCATCATGAAATACCGTATCGGGTCCTTTTTCTCCGTCTGCTTCCTTGAGCGGCTCCGTCCCATCTTCTGTCCTCCAAACTTCTCTTCTGCCACTGCCTGTTCATACGATCCGCACAGCAGGCCGGATCTGACCAGGCTGTGTGTTTCCTTTTTTAACGCCTCTTTTGTCCCGGGCGTGTCGGAGCAGTCACTCCCGCTCTCTAATCGCCCAGCATATTGACAATCCGGTACGGATTGCGGTAATTCCAGGTCGAAATCTTGATCCCGCTCTTCCTGCTGGCTGCATGCACAATCTGGCCGTTGCCGATATACATCGCCACATGATTGACCACGCCTTTGCTGTTCGTATAAAAGATGAGATCGCCGGGCCGCATCTGTGAAGACTGGATGCGCTTGCCCTGTCTGGCCTGATCGCGCGACACACGGTTCAGCGTAACTCCGGCCACATGGCTGTATACATATTTCACAAAACCGGAGCAGTCCGCTCCCGTATGCGGATCATTGCCGCCCCAGACATAGCGGTTGCCCACAAACTGCAGCGCATAGTTTACCATCTGATTGCGCAGGGACAGCGATTCATCCAGCGGGCTGAACTTAATCGCCTCCGGAAGCGCATAGCGCACATCCACAAAATCCGTGGACACAAAGGCCGTCGAACTGTCCAGATCAATCTCCACCCAGCCGTCCTGCTGGCTGAGCACGCCGTAGCGCTCATTACTGGAAATCTGTGTCCAGATATTCGATTCCGTGGACGGCTCTGTCCTGGCGTTTAAGCGGTCCGTGGACACAATCGCCATCAGCTCCGCCACCTCCAGCGCCTCCGCCCTGGCCGCGTCACCGGTCAGGATATACTCCGCCTTCACATAGCCGGTCACCGGGCCGGAATGGATCTTATACCACGTGCCGTCCTCGCTTTTTTCCAAAATCTCGCCGGCGGACTTACTCGTCATCTTTCCGATGATCTTACCGTCCTCGCTCGGCTCCTCGCGGACATTCAAATAGCTGTCCACACTGGAAATACCGATATTTT
This sequence comes from Otoolea muris, assembly GCF_943193115.1. Classification (NCBI taxonomy): domain Bacteria; kingdom Bacillati; phylum Bacillota; class Clostridia; order Lachnospirales; family Lachnospiraceae; genus Otoolea; species Otoolea muris. Next base: position 76,779 of record NZ_CALPCY010000011.1, on the reverse strand, counting down.
CATACAGATTCAAAACCATGGAGCGCATATCCAGCTTACGCGCCTCGTTCAGGGCATAGCGGATCTCCACATAATCTTTGGAAATATAACCGGTCTGAATCTTCAGCCATCCGTCCGCCGTTTCCTCCTCGACGATATACCGCTCATTCCTCAGAGCCTGTCCCACCACGTCCGCGTCTGTGGACGGCTCGGTACGGATATTCAGCGCGTCCACGGTCACAACCGCGCGCGGCGCCACGAGCTCCATGGCCCGCGCCCGGGCTTCATCGCCTCTTAAGACGAATTCTGAGCTGATATAGCCGGTCAGGCCGCCGGATGAAACCTGATACCATCCCTCCACAGAGTCATCCACGATCTCACACGCGCTGTCCCCGAGAAGCTTTCCGATAATATCCGCATTCCTGCTGGCGCTCTCACGCATATTTAAATATCCGCTGACCTGGATGATTCCAAGGTTCTGATAGGAATCCACCACCGCGGCCTTCGCGGCCTCCTCGAGCTGAGCCGCCGTCTTCTCAGGGGAAACCGCTGTCTGCGCGCCGGCCGCCCCTGTCTCCTGCGCGCTCTCCTTCTCTGTCTCCTCCGAAGGCTCCGTCACAACGTTCGCCGTCTCCCGGTTCTTTAAATGAAGCCCGCCAAATACCGCGCTTCCGATCAGCACAGCCGCGCCGGCCGCAATGAGAACATACGCCCGGTAATCGCCCCCGCCTTTCCTGCGCCTGGACCGGTTCTGTCTGTTTGCCAAATCCTCTTTTTTCTCTTCAAGCATTCCGGAATTCTCCATTCTTTATAAGCATCACACAACCGTACAGAGGTTGTCTGGACGGTTCATCATCATTGCAGTTTCTGCAAGATCTCCTGCACATTTCATTGATTCTTTCCAGCACTGACAAAATTGTGCAGTTTTCATTCTATCATAAATAGAGTGAAATGCCAATAAACTTCCAGAGGTTATTTGTGAAATTTCTTTTAACTTTTCCGGCCGTCTTCCTTTGGACGTCCGAGTGCAATCGGGCAGGGAAGAGCCATCTTCCCCTGCCTGCCCGCGCGCGGCGCGCGCAGCAAAGCCGCTAATTTCCTTACGCGCCCCTGCGCATAAAAAAAGAACCCTGCCTCTCAGGATTCTTTATCCGCCTGTCTGCTCCGGCCCTGCTGCCGGAAAGCCTTTCCGCCTCCCCATTCTTCCCGCGGCGAAAGGCTTTCCTCATCGTTTGTGGGATCGCTTCTCACATCCCGAGCGCCTCCATCAGCTTCTCCACCGAATCCTGGCCCGGCATCATGATCACCTGGCCCGAATTCCCGACCTTCCCGCCGTCCTCGCCGGACAGGACAAAATCCGTTTTCACGCAGATTGCCATATCACAAACGCAGCTCAGCCTTTCCAGCGCATCCTTTAGAAGATTCATCCCCTCCCCAATGTTCGCCATCACCGGAGATAAATAAATGCGTATCCCGGTGTAGCTTCCGATCGCCTTCATATACGCCCCGGCAATCATATTCGCAAACTCTGAAATGGCTGAAAAATTCACCTCGTCATCGAGAATATCATCGCCTTCAAATACGCGCCCCGTCATCTTTTCGATCACCTTGAGGATAAAATCGCGGTCAATAATCAGAAGCAGCATGCCCTGCATCTTATCCTGGAATTCCATAAAAAAGCCGAATTTTGTGTGCCCTTTTGGAGACACGACATCCGTGACATATTTCTCAATCCTGCTGCTTTCCAGCGGCACGACAAGCGGGGACGCTAAAAGCACCCGCATGCCAAGAATCTGCCCAATCGTAATACTGGCCATGCCAAGGCCGACATTTCCCACCTCATAAAGCGCATCCTGGATATCCGCATCCAGGTTCCCATCCTGATCAAACATCCTCATCTTCTCCTCCCGGCCGACTTCCCGCTGCCGGCTTCGCCAAACACACCCCGCCCGGCAGACGATAAAACCTTACTCTGCTTCCAGCACTCTCGTTACGGTATTCAGAAAGGCTTTTTCCTCAAATGGCTTTACGATAAAGTCCTTTGCCCCTGCCTTCATCGCGTCCATAATAATCAGTTCCTGTCCGATCGCCGTATTCATAATAATCTTTGCCTTTGGATTTTCAGCCAGCATTTTTTTCAACAGCGTCAGATCCGTATTGTCCGGCAGTGTAATATCCAAAAGCGTGAGCTCCGGCTTTTTCTCCACAAAAAGCTCGAACGCCTCCTTTGCCGTAGCCGCCTCAATAATATTCTCATATCCGCCGTTGCGCAGCGTCCGTTTTTCCAGGATCCTTGCAAATTTTGCATCATCCACTACCAGAATCAAATCACCCATAACCCATGCTCCTCCCGCACGTCTCGCAGCATCCGGCATACCCTTGCTGCCGCCTTCTCACTGCCTGAAATCCTTACCGCTGTTTTCTGAACGCACGATACCGTTCCCGCATGGAAATCGGCACCGGCTCTGCCTTCATGCATTTCTCAAACTCATCGATCGACATCGGACGGTGGAAATAAAACCCCTGCGCATTTTTACAGCCGATCGAAAGCAGGAATTTTACCTGCGAAATATTCTCCACTCCTTCTACGATCACCTCCAGCCCCAGCTTATTCGCCATATCAATAATGCAGCTTAAGATTACATTTGCACGCGTATCCTCCCGTTTCTGCGGCAAAAACTTCAAATCAATCTTCAGAATATCGACGGAAATCTCCCGCAGCGAATTCAGGGACGAATATCCGCTTCCAAAATCATCCATCAGAACCGAAAAATGGTTTTCCTGAAGCCGTTCCGCCAAATTGGTAAGCTGCGCGTTGTCAAATACGAACGCGCTCTCCGTCAGTTCAAATTCAATCAGCTCATGCGGAACATTGTACTTGCTCACGCAGTCCTTGATATTCTCCATCAGCCTTGGATTATACATATCCATCCTGGATACATTGACCGATACCGGCTCCACGGGAAAGCCCTCGTCCAGCCAGCGGCGGATGGTCCTGCATGTGTTTTCCATCACGTAATAATCCACCTCTGAGATGAACCCGTTGCGTTCGAAAATCGGTACGAATTTCCCGGGGGAGATCATGCCGTGCTTGGGATGATGCCAGCGCACCAAAGCCTCTGAACCGATGATGCGGCCTGTCTCCATATCGCACTTCGGCTGCAGATAGACCTTGAACTGTTCCTCCCGGAGGGCCTGCTTCATCTCGGACACGATCATCTGCTCCATCTCTTCCTGGCGCATGAATTCCTCATTGTACACCGCGACGCGCTTCATATAGTTGCCCTTGACAGTTCTCTGAGCCGCCCTCGCCCGATCCATCATCGTCTCAATCGACTCGTTTTTCTCGTGATCGCGCTCTGTCATCATATAGATGCCAAAGGACATCGTCGTATCAAACCGGATTGGGTATGAGCGCAGGGATGACTGGATATACTCGATCGCCTCGTCAATCCCCTCCTGATCGTCCGGCATGCAAAGACAGAACGTATCAGAGGAAACCCGGCAGTATGTACACTCTCCCATGGCCTCCATGCATTCCTGTATCTTAACGCCCAGATAGCGCAGGATATTATCGCCCTCTTTGGCCCCGAAGAACTGGTTCACCATATGGAATTTATCCACATCCATCTGCACAAACGCGTAGAGCTTTTTCGGGTTCTCCTTAAGCATCCTCTGTGTCTTTTTGATAAAAATGCTGCGGTTCGGCAGGTGCGTCAGCGGATCCTGAGAAAGAAGGAACTCCACCTTCTCCATGGCTTCGATCTCCCTCTGCACATTGGAAAAGGTGATGACCACCCGCTCCGGCTCTCCGTCCGCGCCGCCCGCGCAGAACAGCGCCATCCGGAACCACTCGAACTGATGCTTATCGATACGGAATCTCGCCTTCCCGATCCTCTTATCTCCTGCCTTTAAAGTCGAAAAATCAAAAAAAGCGTCCAGCATCTCATGATCCTGACGCAACACGGCCCTGCGATGCGCCCTCCCCATCTCCTTGCTTCTGATAAAGTCCTTTTCCCAGTCTTCCTTTATATAATTTTTATAGGATGGATCAATGTAATATTTCCTGGTTTTTAGATTGTACTCCACTGTGAAGGAAGCGGTCTGCTGCAAAATAAGGCGCTCCTTTAACTCCTCCAGCTCGTCCGTCTTCTTCTCCAGCTCAATGCCCGGATCGTTCCACTCGGCCATATAATCCTCCTTATCCCCCCGGCTATTTCACACGCAGTCAGGCGCCTCAGGCAGCCTGCTCATTTCCTGATCCGGCAAGCCCGACTATAATACATAAATTTTAACATTCATGGCATGATCTGTCAAGTTTTATAGGCGCGCTTCCGACAGCCTTTTGTTACCATTCACAGGCTGTATTCCGCGAGGTGTTTTTTGTGAGCGCAGCGCAGCGGAAGTCGCAGGAAACCCGAGGGCAGCAGCGCCAAACCGCAAAAAACACGGATCCGCTGCACAACGCATGCGTCATCCGTGTCTTTCAGTCTTTCCGGGCGGCGGTTTAGCTTTTCCCGCTGCTTGCCCGTCTATTTTGCCAGCATCATGCGGTCGTTTGCAAACTCCTCGCCGCTGGCTGTCTCAAACTTGCGGAGCAAATCTTCCACTTTCAGATTTTTCTTCTCCCCGCCCGCTATATCAAAGATAATACGTCCCTCATGCATCATGATCAGGCGGTTGCCGATCTGGATGGCATCCTTCATGTTATGCGTCACCATCAGAGCCGTCAGGCTCTGCTCTGTGACAATCTTCGCTGTTAAATCAAGCACTTTTTTCGCCGTCTTGGGATCCAGGGCCGCCGTGTGCTCGTCGAGAAGCAAAAGCTTTGGCTTTTGCAGCGTGGCCATGAGAAGCGTCAGCGCCTGCCTCTGGCCGCCGGACAATAGGCCCACCTTGCTCGTCATGCGCGTCTGAAGCCCCAGATCGAGCTGTGCGAGCGCCTCGCGGTAATAGTCCTTTTCATTGGCCTTAATTCCCCAGCTTAAGGTGCGCGTTTTCCCGCGCCGGAGCGCCATAGCCAGGTTTTCCTGAATCTCCATATTGGCCGCCGTGCCGCGCATCGGATCCTGGAAGACGCGGCCGATGTACCTTGCCCGCTTATATTCCGGCTCGCGCGAAATATTCACCCCGTCAATGACAATTTTACCGCTGTCAATGGGGTATACGCCTGCAATCATATTGAGCATCGTGGATTTCCCGGCCCCGTTGCCGCCGATGATGGTGACAAAATCGCCGGGGCTTAAGTGCAGATTAATCCCGTTTAAAGCTTTTTTTTCATTGATGGTCCCTTTATTGAAGGTTTTTCTCACATTCGTTATGGTCAGCATCCGTCCTCTCCCCCTTCCGTATACTCCCTGGCCAGCCGGTACCTGGAGAGAACGACCGGAACGCACAGCGCCAGCGCCACGATAACAGCGGACAAAAGCTTCATGTCATTTGCATTCATGCCCATGCGCAGCACCAGGGCGCGGATGGCAAAGTAGATGACCGAGCCGACCACGACGGAAATGAGCTTCCAGTAAAAGGATAAAAGCTTTCCCATCAAAACTTCGCCGATCACGATCGAGGCCAGGCCGATTACGATCGCTCCGGTGCCGCTTCCCACATCGCCGTATTTCTGGCTCTGACAGACTAAAGCCCCGGAAAGCCCCACCAGCCCGTTGCTCAGCATCAGGGCCAGAAGCTTGGTCATCTTTGTATTCACGCCCAGCGCGCGGACCATGTCCTCATTATTGCCTGTGGCGCGCATGGCGCTTCCGATCTCCGTGCCGAAAAACCAGTACAGAAATGCGATCACAATGGCCGCCACAAGGATACCGATGAGCATGGATGCCTGCGCCTGCGTCAGGCCCGTCTGATCCACAAAGCCGCTGATTAAGGTCCGCACCTTCAAAAGGGGAAGATTGCTCTTCCCGCCCATGATCCGCAGGTTGATGGACCACAGGGAAATCTGTGTCAGAATGCCTGCCAGAATCGCCGGTATCTCAAAGACAGTGTGGAGAATCCCCGTCGCCGCCCCGGCGAGCATTCCCGCAAACGCCGCCGCAAAAAGCGCGGCGACCGGGTCCGCCTGTTTATTTACAACCAGCACCGCGCACACGCAGGCCCCCAGCGCAAAGCTTCCGTCAACGGTCAAATCAGCTATGTCCATCAAACGGAACGTGATATATACTCCAAGAACCATAATTCCCCACAGGACGCCCTGGCCGACCGCGCCCTGGAGGGAAGCAAGTAAACCTTCCATCCACTATCTCCTCCATTACCTTTTTCCGGCTCCGGCCCTTATTCCAGCCCGGATACGTCGATTCCCAGCGCGTCCGCCGTTTCCTGGTTGATCTTCAGCGTACACTTGGAGGCGTCCAGATAACCAATGGGCATTGTGGAAATATCTGCGCCCTTTGTCAGGATCTCAACCGCCTGCTGCCCTGCCATGTAACCGAGCTGATAGTAATCAATGCCGTATGTAACAAGTCCGCCTGCGTCTACCATGCCTTCCTCGCCGCAGATCACCGGAATCTTATTCTCCGTCGCCACCATGCTTACGGTCGCCATGCCGGCTGCCACCATGTTGTCCGTGGGCGCATAGATGCAGTCCACATTTCCGACCATAGACTCGACCACGGTCTGGATCTCATTCGAGCTGGATATCGTATAATCCTTATATGCGATCCCCGCTGTCTCCAGCGCTTCCTTAGCCATATCCACCTGGATCACGGAGTTCGCCTCGCCTGCGTTATAGATAAGGCCCACGGTCTTTACTTCCGGCAGGATCCGCTGCATTAAGTCAATCTGCTCCTTCACCGGCGTCAGATCCGAGGTGCCGGATACATTGCAGTTCGGCGTCTCGTTGCTCTCCACCAGGCCCGAAGCCGCCGGATCCGTCACAGCGCTGACCAGAATGGGGATCGTATCCGTCACGCCTGCCACAGCCTGGGCGGCCGGGGTCGCGATGGCAAAAATCAGGTCATTATTGTTATTCACCAGCGTCTCCGCAATCGTCTGGCACGTAGACTGCTCCCCGGCCGCGTTCTGCTGGTCAATCTCATACGAAAGGCCCGCGTCATCGAGCGCGTCCACAAAGCCCTTGTTCGCATTGTCAAGAGCCGCGTGCTGCACGAGCTGGATCACGCCGATCTTGTAGGTCGTCCCGTCCGCGGTCTTCGTCTCCTCTGCGCCTGCCTCTGTCTCGCCGGACGCCTCTGTCTCGCCGGACGCCTCTGTCTCCGGGGCCTGCGTAGCCGCCGGCTCTGCCTTGCCGCCGCACGCGGCCATTGACGCGGCCATCGCTCCGGCAAGGAGCCATGCCATCCATCTGTTCTTCTTCATAAAATTCACTCCTCCTGTTTTGTATTCCGGCCTTATAAATTCCCACTGAAAATAGGGGAAGGCCGAATTATTGTTTATCATACTACAATTTTAAAGCGGAGTCAATTTTATTTCTTTAAATTTACATAAATTCAACGTGTTAAAGTGCCGGGAGAGTGTCACAGTGTATATTTGATGGCGCGAACCTGTGGGAAGTGAAGGGCGGCAAGCTGTGGGGGATTGCGAGAAGGCCGCCTATATCCAATAACGTGCCCCTTCCTCACCTCCACACATCCCCAAAAAAGCGCATCGCGTTTTTCCAGAATATCTTTTCAATCTCCTCCTCCTTAAACCCCTGCCGGCGCAGCTCTTCCTCCAAGAGCGGCATGGCGGCCGGGGAGTCCAGCTCCAGCTCGCCAGGAATCCCGTCAAAATCAGAGCCGAGGGCCAGGCAGTCGATCCCGCCGATGTTACGGATGTGGCGGATATGGAGCGCTATATCCATGATACGGCTTTTTGCGCCCTGCTTTTTCCGGCTCTCGGCTTCGCTTAAGAAGGCGGGGCAGAAGTTGATTCCAATCACGCCGCCGCGCTCAGAAAGGGCGCGTATCATATCATCGCTTAAATTCCGCACATGCGGCGCTATGGCGCGGGCGTTGGAGTGGCTGGCGGCAAAGGGCTTTTTCGCGGTTTTTACGACATCCCAGAAGCCCGCGTCTCCCAGATGGGAGACGTCTGCCGCCATCCCCAGCTCCTCCATCCGCTCAATGAATTCCACGCCCTTTGGCTTTAAGCCCCGCTCCGTCTCCGGGGCGCAGCGGCCGCTGGCCCAGTCTATGCGGTTGGGATAGCCCAGCTCGTTTTCATAGTTCCAGGTCAGAGTCAGCATGCGGACTCCTTTTTCGTAAAATTCCTGTAAAAGATCCGTGTTCCCTTTTAAGGCCGCCCCTTCCTCAATGGTCAGGACAGCGGACATGCCGCCGTTTTTTTCCTGATCCCTCAGATCTTTAACCGTCATGGCCGGTTTTATCTCATCCGCATTCCGCTTCATTTCCTCCTCAAACACATGCAGAAGCCCTGAAACATATGTATACGGGTCAGGCTCTTTCCTGATGTTTGTAAACAGGGCAAAGCTCTGGGCAAGGCAGCCGCCCTGCTTTAAGCGCTCGATATCCACATGGCCCTCATTGCGGCGCAGGAGCCGCGCGCGGCCCGCCCTCCCGGACTCGCAGATCGCTGAGATGGTATCGCAGTGCAGGTCAATGTATTTCATAATCTCTCTACCTCCATGATTTGGTTGGCAATGGCCATCCACGCATTCATATTACTATATGCGAGCAGCATAAATGAGACCGCCGCAAATACGGCCGCAGGCCCCACGGCATTCCCTTTTTTCCACACGCAGACGAGAAGGCGGCAGAAAAGCACAAACAGGACAATCAGGAACCAGCTGCTGAATACCCGCAGGAAGGTAAAACCGTACACGCCGATGTAAAGCACAATTTTTGCAAAGGCCAGGACGGTCATAAGCATGGTTTCAGCCGCCAGAAGGGATAGAAGCTTCTTAAAAGCCAGGCGCTCATCCGGCTGAAAGGCCCTGACAAACCAGAACAGCGCAAAGTTGATCGCCGCGATCCACTGGAGCTCAAAAAAGCCCTGCCGCGCATACTGGCTGTATACAAAATGCCCCGGCCCGGCAAACGCCTTCTGCGCCAGATCAATGCCCTTTACCGCGAAAAACAGCAGGTACAGTCCGCAGATTGCGCCGCAGAAGCACAGAAGGAACGGGGCTGGCAGGCGGAATTCTTCCATCCCTTCTCTCCCTGTCTGCCCGGCCGCGGCCTTTGGATGGAACGCGGCATAAAAAAGGCCGCTCAGATAACACGCCACGATGCATACAAACCCGTTCTGCAGCATATTCCACACCCCGATCTCCCCGATCAGCGCGTCCCCGAGATTCTGCCACCCGCTCCCGAGCGTGTACAGAAACCGCTCAAAGCTCTCGTCCGCCGCGCTCAGAAGGGGAATCAGGATCAGCAGGAAGGGAATGCTCATCAAAAGCCCGAACGCCCCCTGCAAAATCTTCGCCCGCTTCTCAGGCGCAAGGCGCGCCTTTCCTCCCTTAAACCTTTTTACGAGCGAAACCGCCATGGAAAATGGGATATAGAAATACATCATGGGCAGGAAAAACAGGCCCCGCCCCAGATCAAGCGCGGCGCTCTCATCAAGCCGTCCGCGAATCCTTGCGCCCCCCAGCGCCAGGATCCAGTAAACGCCCATGCCGTGCAGGAAAAGCCCCATATACGGCATGATTCCCTGCCGCTCCCAGTCCCCAAGACCCGGAATATATTTGATCAGAAACCAGATCCCGCCAAGCAGAAGAAAGCAAAGCCCGGTTACCGCCCCGGCGGTCATCGCCTCCGGCGCCCCCGCCCGCCGTTTTCCCGCCCGGAAGCGGTATGCGCCCGTAAAGGCGAACAAAAACGTAAACAGAGGGAGCCGCATCCCTCCGAATATCCCCCCGCCGCGGACATATACCCACGCGGCCGCAAACAAAAGCAGGGCTGTCTTATAGTCCTCCTTCACATATACGCGGCCGCGGGTTTTCTTATCCGGCTCTCCTGCCCCGTTTTTTCCCGGGCAAGCCTCCCCGCCGCCCTCAGCCGGCCCGCCGCTGCCGGACGGCAGGCTTTCTCTCCCCTCCTCATTCTCTTCCATACGCACGTTTCCTCCTTTCCGTCACTATGTACTCTCGGAATTTCTCTGCACCTGCCTTTGCGGCTGATTTTCCGCCAGATGCACCCAAATTTAATCAACGTACGCCTCATAAATCTGTGCACATCTGACAAAAAATCATCTCACAAAATCAGGCGCAGCGAGATTCCGGGAGTACATCATTTCTTCCGACTCGCTTATACGAATATTTTATTATACCGGATTTTACAGAAAATAAAAAGAGGCAAACCGAAAAAAAACGGGTAATATAAGATTGATTCGTAACAGTTCAGATAGGTCTGCGAACCTGCTGCGCTGACCGTACGAAAACGTGGCGGCAGCAGGCATCTGCCCCATCGCGAAGCGATTTTCATGGGCAGATGCCGTAACAGTTCAGGTTGTCTGAACTGTTACATTGATTCCAGGTCTGCTGATAACATAGCCGGGGCCCTCTCACTATCGCATACATCATAAATACCATTGGCGTCTGGGCTTGTTATGAAATAAATAAGTTTTAATTTTTCTTTAAAAGCGTTGACAATACAAACACCGCGAATATAATGTACCTGTATCAATATTTTTTATAGTTCTAATAACATTTCTTGAATCGATTTGATAAGACGGAGGAAAATTTATGTGTGGAATTGTTGGCTACATCGGCGATGAGCAGGCGGCCCCGATCCTTTTAAACGGACTGACCAAGCTCGAATACCGCGGCTATGATTCAGCGGGCGTCGCGGTCTATGACGGGGCGGAAATCAGGATGGAAAAGGTGTCGGGACGCCTTGCGCGTTTAAAGGAGCTGACGGACGGCGGCCTTACGCTTCCCGGAACGATTGGAATCGGACATACCCGGTGGGCCACGCACGGGAGCCCCTCGGACACAAACGCCCACCCGCATTTTAACAGCGACCGCTCCATTATCGTGGTACACAACGGCATCATTGAAAATTACAGCGCGCTCAAACAGGATCTCATCCGGCGCGGCTATGAATTCGTGTCCGAAACCGATACTGAGGTTCTCGCCCACTTACTGGACCGCTACTACCGCAAGTATAAGAGCCCCTTAGAGGCCCTGACCCGGGTGATGCAGAAAGTGGAAGGCTCCTATGCCCTCGGCATCCTCTTTAAAGACTTCCCGGGGCAGATCTTTTCCGCGCGCAAGGACAGCCCTCTGATCGTGGGCCAGAGCCCGGAGGGCAATTTCATCGCCTCCGACGTCCCGGCCATCCTGCAGTACACGCGCGACGTATTCTACATGAACAACGAGGAGATCGCCGTTCTCTCCCGCAATGAGATCAAATTCTACAACGTGGACGAGGAACTGCTCGAAAAAACGGCGGTGCGCATCGACTGGGATATCAATGCGGCGGAAAAGGGCGGGTACGAGCACTTTTTCTTAAAAGAGGTGTACGAGCAGCCAAAGGCCATCCGCGACACCATCAGCCCGCGCATTCATGAAAATGAAATCGTGATCGAGGAGCTCGGCATGACGGACGAGGAGATCTGCCGTGTCGGCAAGATCATGATCGTAGCCTGCGGCTCGGCCTACCACACCGGCGTGATGGCAAAATATATCTTTGAGGGACTGGCCCGCGTGCCTGTGGAGGTCGATCTGGCCTCCGAATACCGCTACCGCGATCCGATCTTTGACCGCAACACACTCGTGATCATCGTCAGCCAGTCCGGCGAGACGGCGGATTCCCTGGCCGCGCTGCGCGAATCAGGGGCAAACGGCCAGAAGGTGCTCGGCATTGTCAACGTGGTGGGCAGCTCCATTGCCAGAGAGGCGGATAATGTGATGTACACCTGGGCCGGGCCGGAGATCTCGGTCGCCACTACCAAAGCCTACAGCGCCCAGCTCGCCGCCTTTTACCTCCTGGCCCTGAAATTCGGCCTCGCGCGCGGCGCTATGTCCCGGGACAGCTATCAGGCGCTGCTTGACGATTTAAAGCGCCTTCCGGAGCAGATGGAGGCAATCTTAAAGGATCGCCAGCAGATCCAGCGCTTTGCCAACCGCTATCTGGCCGCGGATCACATTTTCTTCATCGGGCGGGGCATAGACTATGCCATCTCCCTGGAAGGCTCCTTAAAGCTAAAGGAGATCTCCTATATCCACTCCGAAGCCTACGCCGCCGGAGAGCTCAAGCATGGAACCATCTCCCTCATCGAGGAAGGCACCCTGGTCGTGGCCATCTCCACACAGGAGTCGCTTTACCCCAAGACGGTCAGCAACATCGAGGAGGTCAAAACGCGCGGCGCGTTTGTAATGGCCCTCACCAGCGAGGATAACCGCGATATCGAGAAGGTATCGGATTTCACGGTCTATATCCCGAAAACCAACCGCTATTTCGCCGGCTCCCTGGCGATCCTCCCGCTGCAGCTCTTTGCCTACTACGTATCCTTAGGCCGCGGCCTGGACGTTGATAAGCCAAGGAACCTCGCGAAATCCGTGACAGTGGAATAAAAAAATGTTGACTTTTATCATTTTTCGTGTATACTACTCATAAAAGAAAGCAAGGGCGCTTCGGCTACGGCCGAAACGCCCTTTTTTTGCACACAGGCGTCCAAAGGAACATAGGTCAGCAAGCTGACGGACGCCCGGCGCATCGAGCAGGGGAAGCAACCTTCCCCACTCGGTTTTTTGCCATTGTTTTTGTAATTGTTCAGACAACCTGAACGGTTCCTGCTTTTTGCCGGTTCTAAGTCTGTCAAAACCCTGACTGAAAGGAGACATGATTATGAAAAAGAACATCCCTGAACTGTACGGAAGCCTTGTCTTTAACGACCGGGTGATGAAGAGCAAGCTGCCGCGCGACGTCTACAAGGCGCTCTTAAAAACCATTGAATCCGGCCGCCATCTGGAGCTCGACGTGGCCAACGCCGTGGCGGTCGCCATGAAGGAGTGGGCCGTGGAAAACGGAGCCACGCATTTCACGCACTGGTTTCAGCCCATGACCGGAATCACGGCGGAAAAACACGACAGCTTTATCAATCCTGTCGGAAAGGGCGAGGTCATCATGGACTTTTCCGGCAAAGAGCTCGTAAAGGGCGAGCCGGACGCCTCCAGCTTCCCCTCCGGCGGACTGCGCGCCACCTTTGAGGCCAGAGGCTACACTGCCTGGGATCCCACTTCCCCGGCCTTTATCAAGGACGACACGCTCTGCATTCCCACCGCCTTCTGCTCCTACAGCGGCGAGGCGCTTGACAAGAAAACGCCGCTTCTGCGTTCCATGGAGGCGATTAACAAACAGGCCCTGCGCGTTCTGCGCCTGTTCGGAAATGAGGACGTCTCCCGCGTTCTGCCCACCGTAGGCCCGGAGCAGGAATACTTCCTCGTCGATAAAGAGCTTTTCCTCCAGAGAGCGGATCTGCGCTTCTGCGGACGGACCCTGTTCGGCGCGCCCGCCCCCAAGGGACAGGAGATGGACGATCACTATTTCGGCGCCCTGCGCCCCCGCGTTTCGGCCTTTATGAAGGAGCTCGACGAGGAGCTGTGGAAGCTCGGGATCCCGGCTAAAACGCGCCATAACGAAGTGGCCCCGGCCCAGCACGAGCTCGCCACGGTCTACACCACCACCAACCTCGCGGTTGACGCCAACCAGCTCACCATGGAGATCATGAAGCGCGTGGCAGAGCGCCACGGCCTTGTGTGCCTGCTCCACGAAAAGCCGTTTGAGGGGATCAACGGAAGCGGAAAGCACAACAACTGGTCCCTCTCCACAGACACAGGGATCAACCTTCTGGATCCGGACCGGGAGCCGGCTAAAAACCTGCGCTTTCTCCTGTTCCTGACCGCTACCATGAAGGCCGTTGATGACTACGGCGATCTGCTGCGCGTATCCGTGGCCACAGCCGGAAACGATCACCGCCTGGGCGGCAATGAAGCCCCGCCGGCCATTGTCTCCATGTTTATCGGCGACGATCTGGCCGCTGTGCTGGATATCGTGGAACATGATCTGAAATCAGAGGCCAGAAAAGACGTCGCCATGACGCCGGGCCCCCAGGTATTTCCCCACTTCGTAAAGGATACCACAGACCGCAACCGCACCTCCCCCTTTGCCTTTACCGGCAATAAATTTGAATTCCGCATGCCCGGCTCCGCCCTGTCCGTATCCGGTCCCAATGTGGTCTTAAACACCGCCGTGGCAGAGGTCCTTAAGCAGTTCGCGGACCGCCTCGAGACGGTTCCCCCCGAAAAACTGGAGACAGAAGTGCACATCCTCTTAAAGGAAACCATCAAACAGCACCGCCGCATTGTGTTCAACGGGAACGGCTACACAGACGAATGGGTAGAGGAAGCGCACAGAAGGGGCCTCTACGATCTCCCAAGCTGCGCCGAGGCTTTCCCCTGCTTCGTCGCCCCCAAGAACGTAAAGCTCTTTACCGAACACCAGGTATTCACCGAGAGCGAGCTCTTCTCCCGCTATGAGATCATGCAGGAAAACTATATAAAAACCATCCAGATCGAGGCCAAAACCATGGTTTCCATGATGGATAAAGCCTTCCTGCCCTCTGTTCTGTCCTATATAAAAGAGCTCGCACAGACCGTCTCCTCCGTTAAGGCCCTGGTTCCCCAGGCGCCCACCGCCGCGCAGGAGACGCTCATCGATGCGCTGTCCGGCCTCTACGCCTCCATATACCGGCAGAAGGAGGACTTAAAGAACGCCATTGCCAAAGCCGCCGGCATGCCGGATTCTATGGATAAGGTGCGTTATTGCAGGTCTATTCTGGCGAAGATGGATGAAATGCGGGTGGATGCCGATGAGGCGGAGAGGCTGGTTCCGGATGCGTTTCTTTCTTATCCGGCTTATGATAAGCTTCTCTTTTCTGTGTAGGTATGCTTTATGATTCCTTCTTAGACGTACGGTCGTGAGAGGGGCGCCAGAGCCAGCCTCTATATCCATCAGGAACCCATAGAAAACCGCCGGCACTTAGCGAGGTCTTTTCTAGAGCGTGTTTGAAAATTGCTTTCTGCCAGATGTGCGTTCCGCTTTGTGGGAGATTTGTGCCAAATGAACGCGGCGCAGCGGGCTGCGTTAAGTGAATTTGGCACAAATATACCGCGAAGTGGGGCGTGCAGATGGCGGGAATGAATTTTCAAACACGCTCTAGTACCGCTGCGCTTTTCTCCGAGCGGAAGCGGGGTTCCGTTGGATATAGAAGCTGGCTCTGGCGGCCCCCTTCATGCCCCCCGCCAAGCAGCACAACTGACCTCCCGCAAAAAATAAAAAGAAAGGGGCCGCATCCCCTCTCTTTTCATGTCACAACCGCTCCCAAAGCCTTCCGTCCCGTCTATTTCGTCTCCGCCTTAAGCGCCCTCAGCTCATCAAACACCACATCATTCAGCACCTTGATATACGTCCCCTTCATCCCCGAGGAACGCGACTCAATCACGCCCGCGCTCTCAAACTTGCGCAGCGCATTCACGATCACGGATCTCGTGATCCCCACCCGATCCGCAATCTTGCTGGCCACCAGGATCCCCTCATTGCCCTCCAGCTCGTCGAAGATATGCGTGATAGCCTCCAGCTCTGAGAAGGACAGCGTGCTGATCGCGGATTTCACGATCTGGATCTTCCTTGTCTCCTCTGCGTTTTCCTCGTTCACGGAGCGCATCATCTCAAGGCCCACGACCGTCGTCCCGTATTCGCTCAGTATGATATCGTCAATGTCGTACTGCGAGTCGGATTTATAGATAAACAGGGTGCCCAGCCGCTCGCCGGAGATATCGATGGGGGTGATGATCGCCTGGTATTTGCGCACATTCTCCTCCGCAAAGCCCAGGGTCGCCAGGTTTACATTCTCCTTTGTGGACAGCACGCTCAAAAGCCGCTCATTCAGCAGGCGATCCACAAAGCCTCCCACCTCGTCCTCAATCAGCTCCTCTATCTCGTCAATGCCGGGGTGAATGGCGACTCCCAATACCTTGCCTTTCTTGCTGATTACAAGAATATTCGATATCAAAATTTCGCTGAGTACCTCGCAGATATCGTTAAATACAACCTTGTGCGAATGATTGTTATGCAACAACTTATTGATCTTTCGGGTTTTGTCCAACAACTGAACACTCATTGCCAGTTACCTCCTTTACTTAATCTTTTTGCAATTTTGAAATTATTTCCTTTATATAAAAATAGTAACACAATTGCGGACTAATAACAAGAGATATTCCGGTTTTTTCAATTTTTTTTAATAATTAGAGTGCCAGCAGGTCTTGAAAGGCGCTGATTTAGCGTCTGATCCGCCTTTTTTCGTGGCGGCAGACGCAAGTTTCCCCCGCCGCGCCCTTTTTTCTGACCGGGGTTTTCCCTGCCTTTCAGGCATAACCGCTTCAGTCTTCTGTCTTTGCCTGCACAAATCCGCAGTTTTTATCAGAGCACAGAAGCTTGTTTCCTTTTTCGAGCATCATGCTGCCGCATTCCGGGCAGACCTCCTTTGAGGGCTTCTGCCAGGACATGAAATCACAGTCCGGATTGTCCACACAGCCGTAATACTTGCGCCCCTTTTTCGTCTTGCGCAGCACGATATCTTTTCCGCACTTCGGGCAGGCGACGCCGATCTTTTCGAGATAGGGCCTGGTGTTTTTACAGTCCGGAAAGCCGGGGCAGGCTAAGAAGCGGCCGTGCGGGCCGTATTTTATGACCATGTTGCGGCCGCAGTTTTCACAGATTTCTTCCGTCACCTCGTCGGCGATCTTGACAGCGTCCAGTTTATCCTCCGCTTCCTTGACCGCCTCCGCCAGATCCGGATAAAAATTCTCGATGACCGTCTTCCACTGCACGCTGCCGTCCCCGATGCCGTCCAGCAGATATTCCATGTTGGCCGTAAAGGCCAGATCCACGATGGAGGGAAACGCCTGCTTCATCATGCCATTGACCACCTCGCCCAGCTCTGTCACGTAGAGGTTTTTATTCTCCTTTGCCACATAGCGCCTTGCTATGATAGTGGTGATCGTGGGCGCGTACGTACTGGGGCGTCCGATCCCCTGCTCCTCCATGGCCTTCACCAGCGAGGCTTCCGTGAAATGCGCCGGCGGCTGCGTGAAATGCTGGCTGCTCACAAGCTCAACAAGGCCAAGCTCCATCCCTTTTTCCAGCGTCTCGGTAAGAATCCCGCCCTCCTCCTTGTCCTCATCCTGCATGTAGACGGACAGAAAGCCGTCAAATTTGATCAGGGAAGCGGAAAGCGAAAATAGGCGCTCCCCGGCCGCGACCTTCACTGACGTCGTCTCATAGACGGCCGGCTGCATCCGGCTGGCGGTAAAGCGCTTCCAGATGAGCTGGTAAAGCCGGAATAAATCCCTGCCCAGGGATTCCTTTACCTGCACCGGCGTCAGGGTGATATCCGTCGGGCGGATCGCCTCATGCGCGTCCTGGATCTTGGCGTCCGTCTTTTTCTCCTGCCCGCCCTGGGAGACATAATCGTTTCCGTACTGCTCCCCGATAAAGGCCCTGGCCGCCGCGTCGGCCTCTGCCGCCACGCGCGTCGAGTCCGTACGCAGATAGGTGATAAGGCCCACAGTCCCGCGCCCCTTGATATCCACGCCCTCATAGAGCTGCTGCGCCAGGCGCATTGTCTTCTGCGTGGAAAAATTCAGGGTCTTGGCCGCCTCCTGCTGCATGGTGCTCGTCGTAAAGGGGATCGGCGCGCGCTTGATGCGCTCGCCCTTTTTCACCTCGCTAACGGTATAGGAGCAGCCCTCCAGATCCTTTACTATCGCGTCCAGCTCTTCTTTATTATGAATGGCCTGCCGGCCGTCCTTTGTGCCGTAATACTTCGCGGACAGCTTCCTTTTCGAGCCCTTTGCCTTTAAGCTCGCCTCCAGGTTCCAGTATTCCTCGGGAATAAAGGAGCTAATCTCCTCCTCCCGGTCGCAGATCATCCGCAGCGCCACGGACTGGACGCGCCCTGCGCTAAGGCCCCTCTTGACCTTAGTCCACAAAAGCGGGCTGATGAGGTATCCCACCATGCGATCCAGCATCCTGCGCGCCTGCTGCGCGTCCACGAGATTCATATCAATCACCCGCGGCTCCTTTAGAGACGTTTTCACCGCATTTTTCGTAATCTCATTAAAGCTAATGCGGTAAATCTTTTTATCTCTGGCCTCATCCAGCTTCAGAGCCTTGATAAGATGCCAGGAGATCGCCTCGCCCTCCCGATCCGGGTCGGTTGCCAGATAGATCTTATCCGCCTTCTTGACCTCCCGGCGGAGCTTGGCCAGTATATCGCCCTTTCCCCTGATTGTAATATATTTCGGCTCATAATCGTGCTCTATGTCGATCCCGAGCTGGCTCTTGGGCAGATCACGGACATGGCCGCCGGAGGCGTCCACCTCATAGTTGGATCCCAGAAATTTTTTAATGGTCTTTACCTTGGCCGGCGACTCTACAATTACAAGATTCTTTGACATATCAGACTCCTACTCCAGTTTTCTTGTATAATACTGATTCAGCGGCTGGAGAACCATGCCCTTAAGCTCCAGCTTCAAAAGGGCCTCCATGCAGTCTGCCATGGACAGGCCGCTCGCCTGCATGATCTCCTCCAGGTGCTTAGATTGTAAATCGAGGCAACTATACACCATTTTCTCCGTCTTGGCAAGTGTCTTCTCCGTTTTTTTCTCTTTTTTCTTTTTTCCTCTAATACATTCATGCTTTAATTGGAAAAAATCAAGGATGTCCTCCGGAGATGTAACCATCGCCGCGCCCTGCCGTATCAGCCCGTTGCAGCCGGCGCTCAGCGGATCTGTGCGCCTTCCCGGAAAGGCAAATACTTCCTTCCCCTGCTCCAGCGCCAGATCGGCTGTGATAAGGGAGCCGCTGCGCGCCCTTGCCTCCACTACGATCACCGCGTCGGAAAGCCCGCTGATGATCCGGTTGCGGCACGGAAAATGCCAGGAGAGCGGGGACTCGCCAGGCCCGTACTCGGAAAGTATACCTCCGCGCTCCAGAAGCGCCCTGTAAAGCCTCTGATTCGAGCTGGGGTAACAGACATCAATCCCGCTCCCCAAAACAGCGCAGGAAGCCCCGCCGTTTCGCAGCGCGCCCTCCTGCCCCGCGCCATCGATGCCCCTGGCCATCCCGCTCACCACCTGGACGCCCGCCCGCGCCAGCTCCCCGCCCAAAAGCTCCGCCTCCTGCCGCCCATAGGAGGTGCAGCTCCTGGCCCCAATCAATGCCGCGCTGGGCGCTTCGTCTGACGGGAGCGTCCCTCTCGCAAAAAGCCATCTTGGCATATCATACATATTCCGCAGCCGCTTCGGATATTCCGGATCCGAGGGCAGAAGGAAGCGTATCCCCTCCCGCAGCATGGCGTCGTACTCCCTGCGCCGCAGGCTCAGCTCCCCCCGCGCCGCCTCCATTGCCTCCACATCCCCCTTTGACAGAAATCCGAGACTTAAAAGACGCTGTTTCTTCATATTATATACCGCCTCATAGCTCCCGGCGCATTCCAGGAGCTTTCCCGCCTTCACCGCTCCGATCACGCCGGTCCGGCTCAGCCAGTACGCATACTCCTTTTCCGCAATAAGCGTCATATGTATTCCTCCTCTTTTGTCCCTGATGTACTCCCGGAATCCCGCTACTCACCGAACCGAAAGCCCCAGTAGCTTCTCTCAAAGCTTCTGAACGCCACGGCCTCCATCAACTGTTCCCGCCCGATCTCTTCTTTCCCGTCCAGATCCGCAAACGTCCGGGCGGTCTTTAAGATCTTCTCCTGCCCGCGGATGCTGAAAGGCAGACGCCGGTACACATCCTCCAAAAAAGCCTGATCCGCCTTTGAGAGCGGGCAGAAGCGCTCAATCTGGCGCGCCTTCATCTGGCCGTTAAAGCGGATGCGCTCTCCCGCAAAACGCTCCTCCTGCCGTTTTCTCGCCTCCATGACGCGCTGCCGCATCACGGCCGAGCTCTCTCCCTTTTCCCGCCCGCCTGCGCCCACAAACTTCGGTGGAAGCGGAACCTCCACTCCGATATCGATCCGATCCAGAAAAGGCCCGGAGATACGTCCCAGATAACGGCGGATCTGCGCCTCACTGCAGCGGCAGCGCCCCAGATCCGGATAAAACCCGCATTTACATGGATTCATGGCCGCCGCAACCAGCGGATCCGCCGGAAATTCCACGGCCCGGCTGCTGCGGGACACCACAATCCGCCCTTCCTCCATGGGCTGGCGCAGCAGATCCACAAGCGGCGGCGGAAATTCCGCGAGCTCATCCAGAAACAGGATCCCGTGCGTGGCCAGGGAAATCTCCCCCGGCCGGGGATTTCTGCCCCCGCCCGTAAGCGCCGCGGCCGTCGCGCTGTGGTGCGGGCTGCGAAACGGCCGCATCCTCACAAGCGGCCTGTCGGCCGTAAGAAGGCCGCATATGCTGTACAGCTTCGACAGCTCCATGCTCTCCTCCAGGGAAAGCGGCGGCAGAATTGTCGCGAGCCTCCTCGCCGCCATCGTCTTCCCCGTCCCCGCCGGCCCGATGTAGAGGATATTGTGCTTCCCTGCCACGGCGGCCTCGCTGGCCCGCCGCACTGTCGCAAGCCCCCGAATCTCGTCAAAATCCATATCAAACTCCGGATCCTCCTCCCCGGGAAACAGCGAATCGTCAAACCAGCTCCCCTTAATGGACGCCGGATCCGCTAAAAGCTGGGCCAGCTCCTTTAGGGAACCCGCGCCCACAGCCTCCAGCCCGCGCGCCGCCATGCCCTCCCGTACATTCTCCGCGGGGAGAAACACACGATTGATCCCCAGCTTTGACGCCGCGTAAGCCCTTGGCAGGACGCCCCTGACCGGCTTTATGCTCCCGTCAAGCCCCAGCTCCCCGATAAACGCCGAACCGTTTACGCTCTCCGGCGCAATCTGCCCCAGGCAGCACAGCATGCTGACCGCAATCGCCAGATCATACGCCGTGCCCTCCTTGCGCACCCCGGCCGGGGACAGATTCACCGTAATCTTGCGGGGCGGAAGCCGGAAACCCGAATTTTTAAAGGACGCCCGCACCCGCTCCTGCGCCTCCCGGACCTCCTGCGCGAGATAACCCACCATAATAAAGCCCGGAAGGCCGTCGCTTATATCCGCCTCCACGGAAACCGGAAACGCCTCCACCCCGCACAGGCCAAATGACATGATATTGCTGAACAAAAAGATAAACCTCCTTTATATGTAAAAAACATTGCGCTTCCCCATCCGCCGCCGCGCATACCGGAACCGGACATGAACGCGTGTCTCAAAAGCGTCTTTCCCGCGGAAAAATCCTGTCCATCATCCTGTAAAAATGGGGGAGACAGGTATTAAAATATTGAAATCAATCAGAAAAACAGATATATTCAGAACATAGACAATAAACGAAATGATTCAGAATAGAATTCTCTTTTATTTTCACAGCAGCACCGGAAATGTGGGAGAAGGAACTGCGCGAAACATCCTTTAACAGACCATACAGGTCAGAAACTGTCCAGAAAAATCCTGCGCACGATTCACAAGTTATTTCCGGACAGTTCCTTATTTCACAACAGCTCCTTGCAGGGGAAACGAAGATCCAATTACCCCATTCCCCCATACCTCTTCCTGATCCACTGCAAAATATGGCGGCACACCTCATCCCGGTTGATCTCATTCAAAAGCTCATGGCGCGCCCCGGGATAGAGCCTGAGCCTCACGTCCCGCATCCCCAGCCGCTTAAACTCCCTGTAAACGCGCCGCACGCCGCGCCCCTGTTCCCCCACCGGATCCAGCGCCCCGGAAAGCAGCAGGATCGGCAGCGTCTTTGGAATCCGCTCAAACTGCTTCTGCTGTTTCAAATCCCACATGACCCGGAAAAAGTCCTCATAGGCCCCATTGGAAAACAGAAACTGACAGTACGGATCCGCCTCATAGGCCCGGTTCGCGGCCGTATCCCTCGACAGCCACTGGTGATCCGTCTCCCCCTTCTCAAACCGCCTGTTATAGCCTCCCAGGACGAGACGGTGCAGCGCTTCATTATAAAAGGCCCGCCCTTCTTTCTTCACGGCCCTTGCTACAATCGTCCGCGCCGCCATCAGAACAACCGCCGGCTGGCTTCCGGTTCCCATCAGGATCGCGCCGTCCACCGCATCGCCGTGCAGGGTCAGAAATCGCCTCGCAAAAAAGGAGCCCATGCTGTGTCCCAGCAGAATATGCGGCTTTCCCGGATACTGACGGCCCGCATACTCCGAAACACGCCTTACATCCTCCAGGACATAATACGCCCCGTTCTCCTCCGCAAACCGGCCAAGCGTTCCCTCGCGCGCCGTCCTCCCGTGCCCCAGATGGTCATGCCCCAGCACCGCGATCCCGGACCGGTTCATGCGTTTTGCAAAATATCCGTACCGCCCGATGTGCTCAATCATGCCGTGGGAAATCTGCACCACCGCCCGCGCCTCGCCCTCCGCCGGCCACTGAATGCCGTGAATCCGGCTTTGCCCGTCGCTGGAGGGGATATAAAAATCGAAACTGCTGCTCATATGTCCTTCATCTCCTTGTATCTTCACAGAATAATCTGCCTGCGCTACTAACAGTCTGCCCTGTTTGCCGCCATTCCATGTAACGCTTCAGGCAGACAGAACAGTTCCTTAGCCAACACCCCCGCTGCAGGCAGCATGACATCATACTTGCAGCGCTGCGGAGCAGCGACGTACGCAACCCTTGCGCCAACTAAAAATACTGCTTTCCTGTTGTATTTGTACATTGCGGAAACCTTCCGGAAACAGAAACAGAGTACGCCCGATCATTTAGAAACGAAATTAATTCTATGTTTTTATTATAATAGGATTATCCCGAAATTTCAACCAGAATCTCAAAAAATCTTATCGATTTTATATTCATCATCAATAAGCACATAATTTACATTATATTTTATAGCAAGTTTTAAAAACTGCGCATTATCTTCTAAAGCACGCTCCATAGTATACCGCTCATCGCTTAATCGGTTTTCTACTGCGCTTGCATATTTTTTTATATCGGCAAAATGTTTTTTTATATAATTCCCGCTCATCACAAGACAGTAACACTTAATATATTCAAGATATTTCTTTTCAAAGTCTTTTGTCCAGTCAAAAGGAATATAACATCCTTCAATGATAAGATTTTGTTTGTTCTCTATGGCTGTTTTTATTATTTCACGGATAATCGGCCATAAATAATCTGTAAGTTCATCATCTTCTTCCGGGGTAAGTCTGGTGTAACCGCTGCGAATTAAACCCATTTTCAAATGGTCTATTGATAAATAGGGGTATTTATATTTTTCAAGCAGTTTTTGGGCAAGCACAGTTTTTCCTGTGTGCGATGCTCCTGTTATCAAAACAATCATATTATTTTCAAATCTCCAGCTTATCTTTTCGCTTTTCCTATTGTACCACAATTCCGAAATATGGAAACAGCGAGTTTTCCGGGCTGATTTCCTGCCTTATGGATACTCGGCGCACATTGTATATGATATGCAAAAACAGACGCCGCAGCCTCGCAACCGCGGCATCTGCTCCTGCCGTTCATACTACAAAGATCTCATAACCGTTCCGCTAACCCCTGAACGGCCGCCTTATAGACTACTTATTCATTCCCATACAGAGTAACCAGCTTGTTGAGATAAGCAAATCTCTCCTTTGCCGCTTCCTCATTCTTCGCAAACAGCTCGTTCGCCCGCTCCGGGTTCTTGAGCGCCAGAGATGCGTAGCGCACCTCGCCCTTTAAGAACGCCTGGTAGTCGCCGGTCGGCGCCTTGCTGTCCAGAGTAAACTTCTTCTCCGCAGCCGGATTGAAGCGGAAGTTATGCCAGTAACCGCACTCTACCGCCAGCTTCTCCTCGGTCTGGGCCTTGTCCATACCCTTCTTGATTCCGTGATTGATACACGGAGCGTAAGCGATGATCAGGGACGGACCCGGATACGCCTCAGCCTCAGCCAGAGCCTTTACAGTCTGCGCATAGTCTGCGCCCATGGAGATCTGCGCCACATACACATAGCCGTAGCTCATGGCGATGGAAGCCATATCCTTCTTCTTCACATCCTTACCGCCGGCCGCGAACTGCGCCACTGCGCCGGTCGGCGTGGACTTGGAGGACTGTCCGCCTGTGTTGGAGTAAACCTCCGTGTCATAAACCATGATATTGATGTCCTTGCCGGACGCCAGCACATGGTCAACACCGCCGAAGCCGATGTCATAAGCCCATCCGTCGCCGCCGAATATCCACTGGGATTTCTTGGCCAGGAAGTCCTTATTCTTCACGATCTCCTTGCATACCGGACAGTCGATGCCGTCGAGAGCGGCGACCAGCTTGTCCGTGGCAGCGCCGTTGAGAGCGCCGATGCCGAAGGTATCCAGCCACTCCTTGCAGGCCGCCTTCACCTCTGCGCCTGATTCGGAAGCCGCAGCCACCTCCTCAACCTTCTTCTTTAAGCCGTCGCGGATCGCGTTCTGAGCCAGCAGCATGCCGTAGCCGAACTCTGCGTTGTCCTCGAACAGGGAGTTATCCCAGGCCGGGCCCTTGCCCTCTTTGTTTACCGTATACGGAGTGGACGGCGAGGAGTTGCCCCAGATAGAGGAACAGCCTGTCGCATTGGCGATATACATCCTGTCGCCGAAGAGCTGTGTGATCAGCTTTGCGTACGGAGTCTCGCCGCAGCCTGCGCATGCGCCGGAGAACTCAAGAAGCGGCTGCTTGAACTGGCTTCCCTTTACCGTCGTCTCTTTGAATTTATCGATTACATCCTGCTTGAGCGGCAGGGTCTGGCCGTAATCAAAGCCCTTCTGCGCGTCGAGATTCTTCGCCAGGCTCTGCATGGTAAGCGCCTTCTCACCCTTTTTGCCCGGGCAGACATTTGCACAGGAACCGCAGCCCGTGCAGTCAAGGGCGGAAATGGTCATGGCAAACTTATACTCCGGCATACCGGTCATGGGCAGAACCTTCTGTGTCTCCGGAGCCGCGCCGGCCTCTGCCTCCGTCATGGCAATCGGGCGGATAACCGCGTGCGGACAAACATAGGAACAGAAGTTACACTGGATACAATTGTCCGGATTCCATACGGGAACGTTTACGGCGATGCCGCGCTTCTCGTATGCAGAGGAGCCGGACGGCGTGGTTCCGTCCACGTAATCCTTAAATGCAGATACAGGCAGGTTGTCGCCCTCCTGCGCGTTCACAGCAGCCTGAATGGTGTTGACGAACTTCACAACGTCCGCTCTGCCCTCGGATGCATGCGTCATCTCAAGGCCCTCGTCCGCCGCGTTCTTCCAGCTCTCCGGAATCTGAATCTCCACCACGTTCTGAGCGCCTGCGTCGATAGCGGCCCAGTTCTTCTTAACCACATCCTCGCCCTTGCGGCCGTATGTCGCCTGAGCAGCGGCCTTCATGAGCTCAATCGCCCTCTCCTCCGGGATAATGGCAGCCAGCTTAAAGAATGCGGACTGAAGAATGGTGTTGATACGTGTCGGGCCCATGCCGGTCTCAATACCAAGCTTCACACCGTCGATGGTGTAGAATTTGATGCTGTGATCCGCCATGAACTTCTTTACCTGTCCCGGTAAATGCTCTTCCAGCTCCTCCATGCCCCACGGGCAGTTTAAGAGGAAGGTTCCGCCGTCCACCAGCTCCTGCGCCATGTTGTACTTGCGGATATAAGCCGGGTTGTGACAGGCCACGAAATTGGCCTTGCGGATTAAATACGTGGACTTAATCGGCTTGTGGCCAAAACGTAAGTGGGACATCGTCACACCGCCGGACTTCTTGGAATCATAGTCAAAATACGCCTGCGCGTACATGTCCGTATTGTCGCCGATGATCTTGATGGAGTTCTTGTTCGCGCCTACCGTGCCGTCCGCGCCGAGCCCCCAGAACTTACAGTTTACGGTCCCCTCCGGAGTGGTAACGAGCGGAGCGCCAAGCGTAAGGGAAAGGTTGGTCACATCATCCACGATACCGATGGTGAACTGCTTCTTCTCGGTGTTGTCAAATACGGCAACCACCTGGGCCGGCGTGGTGTCCTTGGAACCAAGGCCGTAACGTCCGGTGAAGATCGGAGTCTGATCAAACTTCGTGCCCTTTAAGGCGGCAACCACGTCAAGATACAGCGGCTCGCCGAGAGAGCCTGGCTCTTTGGTCCTGTCTAATACGGAAATCTGCTTTACGCTGTCCGGAATCGCGTCAACCAGCGCGCCCGCCACGAACGGCCTGTACAGACGAACCTTTACAACGCCGACCTTTCTTCCCTGTGCAACCAGGTAGTCGATCGTCTCCTCGATCGTGTCGTTGATGGAACCCATGGCAATGATTACGTGCTCCGCATCCGGCGCGCCGTAATAGTTGAACAGCTTATAATTCGTGCCGATCTTTTCATTAACCTTGTCCATATACTCCTGGACAATCGCCGGAAGAGCATCGTAGTACGGATTGCACGCCTCTCTTACCTGGAAGAAGATATCCGGGTTCTGAGCGGAACCTCTCTGGCAGGGATGGTTCGGATTGAGCGCGTTCTTGCGGAAAGCGTCGATCGCGTCCATATCAGCCATGTCCTTCAGATCCTCGTAATCCCAGGTCTCAATCTTCTGAATCTCGTGGGAAGTACGGAAACCGTCAAAGAAGTTGATAAACGGCACCTTGCCCTTGATCGCCGCCAGATGGGCAACCGGCGTTAAGTCCATAACCTCCTGAACGCTGGATTCACAGAGCATCGCGCAGCCGGTCTGACGGCATGCATAGATGTCGGAATGATCGCCGAAAATGGACAGCGCATGGCTTGCCAGGGCGCGCGCGGATACGTTGAATACGCCCGGAAGCTGCTCGCCCGCAATCTTGTATAAGTTCGGGATCATCAGCAGAAGACCCTGGGAAGCGGTGTAGGTCGTGGTCAGAGCGCCTGCCGCCAGAGAGCCGTGTACAGCGCCCGCCGCGCCTGCCTCAGACTGCATCTCCGTGATCTGAACCGTGTGGCCGAACATATTGGTTCTTCCGTCTGTCGCCCATTCGTCTGTGGCCTCTGCCATAGGAGAAGATGGGGTGATCGGATAGATCGCAGCCACGTCGGTAAATGCATATGAAGCATGCGCCGCGGCATGGTTTCCATCCATGGTTTTCATCTTTCTTGCCATAGTGCTATATTCCTCCTACTCGATAGTGAATGTATAAGTAACTTCCCCTCTGTGGAAATTTACCTGATAATATTATAACAACTTTTTGTTAAAATGCAAACGAATTTGCCCGGTTCTGCGTATTATTTTAGAAACAAACGCCGTCTGTCCCCGCTTCTTGCCCGTTTGCCTGCCATCAGCGACAGATCCTGAAGCTTCCTGCCGAATTCATCCTCCCTGGCTATATAAAGCAGATCCCTGTCCATCTCATTCATCACATGCAGGACCGACGCATAGATTCCAATCGCCACAGAAGGCGATCCCTTTTCCACAGAGCACATCGTCGTCCTGCTGATTCCCGCCTGCCTGGCCACCGCCTCCGCCGACAGCCCGCGCCGCAGCCTCGCCAGCTTAATCTGCTCTCCCATCTTCTCCAGAATATCCTTTGTCTGCGGCAGAATGGCCGTTGATTTTTTTCCCATGATGTTATCCCCCCTTTATTTTCCCTGCGCCCGGCGTATCTGTCACATAATGCGGATTATGTCGCCGCGCAGGCCCCCGTTTCCCAGTCACTCTCTCCCCAGGGGGAGAAAAAGCCGCCCGCATGCCTCTGATCCGCCCCCATGAAACTCATAACCGCGCCAAAATAAGCCGATGTAAAACCACCTTTTACACCAGCTTTTATTTTCGCGCTCTTTTTTATCCGAGCATTTTCAGACACGCCCCGGCGCCGTTTGACTTTTTAAATATAGTTATGTATAATTATATCATCTTTTAAACGCAAAGCGCCCGCGGCCGCGACATAATCCGCATTATGTCCCCCATATCCTGACAGATCCGCCCCCATCTCTTTCCCGTCTCAAATCACAAGCTGCAGCCGCTCAATCAGCCGTTTATGCTCCATCTCTGTAGTCATGACATAGATACGCGTCGTATTGATGCTGCTGTGCCCCAGGATATCCGCCAGCTTCACGATGTCCTTTCCCATGCCGTAAAAGGTACGCGCAAACAGCTTCCTCAAATTATGCGGAAACACCTTGCTGGCCTTTACCCCCGCCTTCCCGCAGATCCGTTTCATCTCCGCCCAGATACGGCTGCGGTTTAAGGGCTTTCCGCTTTTCGCCCTGAAAATCACCCCGCAGCGTATCCCCTGTTTCCTGGAAAATGCCAGCAAAAGCTTTCTCAGCTTTCCCGGTATGAGAATGACGCGTGTTTTATTTTTGCAGGAAACCGTAACCGCTCCCTGGCGCACGGATTCCACGGTGAAATACTTAAGCTCCGACACCCGTATCCCTGTCCCGCAGATCGTCTGCAGCAGCAGGCACAGACGCGGCCGGGCCCGGGAGGCCTCCACAAGGCGCAGATATTCCGCTTTTTTCAGTTCCCTGTCTCCGGCAGTATAAATCTGGCGCTGTATCTTTATATTCTTCACCCTGCAGTCCCCGCGTCCCAGATAAGTAAGAAGGCTGTTGACCGATGACAGCATGGAGTTAATACTCCCCGCCTTATATCCCTGCTCCAAAAGCCGTCCCTTATACTCCATCACTGCCTCCCTGGCAATCGCCCTGCCGCCCAGGAAAGCGGCAAATCTGCGCGCATCCCGGAGGTATTTGTCAATTGTAGCCGCACTTTTTTCTTCATTTGCCAAATGTAACTGATACTGGAGCATTATTTCTTCTGTCAATGTCCTCTGAGCCATGCTGAATCCTCCATTCGTAGCAAATCTGTACTCCCAAAATCCCGGCGCGCCGGAGCGTGCCTGAGACATGCATTCTGCCGGATGCGCCTGAATCAACGCACGTTCAAACGGCCGCGCTCCCAGCGTGATGGCGGATCACCTCAAAGCGCTCCAGCGTCACCGCCTCCCCGTCCGCGATACCCGCCTTCTTTCTGGCAATGGCAATCTGCTGCTCTGCGGTGTCAACACCCTCCAGATCCGGCAGCAAAATACCTCTCTTCGCTCCGTTTGAGACGATCACCCCATACCGCTTTACATTGAGTTCCGCGGGCGATGCGATCCGCTCCTTTTCCCCCAGCACATCCACGCTGATCTCCAGCAGCCCCAGCTCCCGGCGTTCTACGGCCGGAAACCGCGGATCCCGGCTGCACGCGCTGACCGCGTTTTCTATAATCTCCTCCGCCAGCGAGGGCTGCACAGCCTCAATGGCGCCGATACAGCCGCGGAGCGCGCCGGCCTCCTTTATGGATACAAACGCGCCGGCCCGGGAACGGTAAAGCTCCTGCGGGAGGCCCTCCGGAACCGAAAGGACGGCGCCGGCGCTGACATATACCTCTATCGCTCTGCGCGCAAGGCTCACACAGGCGTCCTCCTGCTCCCGTAAAGCCTGAATCCTCCGGCGCTCCTGTTCTTCATATATTGTAAGGAAATGCCTTCCCGGCTCATCGCCGAAAGCCTCATAGCAGCAGATCCCATAGCCCACGCCGAACGGTCCCTCATAGGAAAGCGCCTCCGCCTTTACCCCCATGCCGTCCAGCGCGCCGGCCATCACAACAAAGGAGCGGTGGCCGCATTCCCCGGCTTTCTCACAGAACGTCTCAGGAAACTCGAACAGTCTGCCAAAATCCCCCTTTCCCATGACCTCCATAATCCGCTGATCATACGCCGGCCCCTCCTCCTGATAGCCGTACGGGCCGTCCTCCTTCAGCCGATGGGA
The DNA here is from genome assembly GCF_943193115.1 of Otoolea muris. NCBI lineage: Bacteria > Bacillati > Bacillota > Clostridia > Lachnospirales > Lachnospiraceae > Otoolea > Otoolea muris. The sequence goes on along the minus strand of NZ_CALPCY010000011.1, from coordinate 47,035 downwards.
CAGATCCCCGCTGGCGACGACCACGATCCGCCTGCCGAGCCGTTCTGCCGTCTCCCGGATACACTTTCCCAGCTCATAATGCATGGCAAGGGGAAGGCCGGACAGGCCGATTCTCACCAGACGGCAGCCGCCCCCGCGCGGATTGATAAAATACAGCGGAACCATGGTCCCGTGATCCAGGCTTCTCTCCCGTTCCCCCAGCGTTCCCGCCGCAAGCCCCTGCGCGTCTGCCTGCCGGCAGAGCTCCCGCACAAACTCCTGGTCGTAGAGGACCTCCATCGCTTCTTCCCGCGCCCCGAACGCGCCAAAATCCCCCCTGGCCCCATCTCCGGGCGAGATATGGAAATAATCCGCATACATCGTCTGGTGCGGCGAGAGCAGAACGAGAGTCTCCGGCTCCATGCGGCGGATCCTCTCAGCCGCCTCCCGATATGCCGAAGCTGTCTTCTCAAGCCTTCCCTCCTCTCCCCTTCCGATTGCCGGTATGAGGATCGGCGGATGAGGCAGCATAAACGCTCCTGATACTCCCATAGCAAAACCTCCATATATTTCAAAGAAATGCAAAAACAGCCCGGGAACTATCTCCCGGGCCATTCTCTATCGTGCCCTGGCTGTGCGTTACAGCCATACGCGCCTGTTGCAGTATTACATGTTACATACCGGGGCCGCCCGGACCGCCGCTGCCTCCGGGCGTATTCCCTCCCGGGGAGGGAACGCCGCCTCCCGGAGCGTCCTGCCCCTGGCCGTCCTGCGGCGTCTGCGGGCTCTGCGGCGTCATCTGTCCGTTATTCTCCCCCGGATTCACGCTGCCCGGATTCTGCGGCGTCGTTGTCCCCTCTGCCGGCGCGCCCGTCGTCTGTGCCGGAACCGTCGGAGCAATGCCTTCTCCTCCCGGGCCCTCCCCGGCCGGACCGCCCTCGGACGTCGGGAGGTTCGCATCTATGGATTCCGCCTCGCTTGATTCCGTCGTCTCCGCCACGGTTGTCAGGACAACGCCTGAGGTGTTTCTCTTAATCTGCGCCGACTTCCCGCGGTAACTGCTGTTGTGGAAAAATTCGCGGCTCACCTCAACCCCATCCTTGGTTATAACCAGATATGTGCTCCAGGACGTGCCCGGAACCCCTTCCTTTACAATCTTCTCCTCATCCGGCTGCAGCGTCTGATCCTCTTCATACACAGGAGCCGGCGGATCAAGATTTCCGGACTTCTTGGACTCCATCTTGACCTTGGTGCCTTCCTCCAGAATCGGGATGCCGTAGATCGATATCGTCAGCTCCGGAGCCGAGAAGCTCGTCTTAATGGCAATCGGGTAATCCGATGTATTGACAAACTTAAAGTCCGGCCCGCCATAACTGACCGCCGCGTCCTCGCCCGGGGTCACATAGGACGGCTCATACGTGTGGGCCTTGCGCTCCGTCGTCTTAAGCCCTGCAAAAATCACCGCATTGTAAAGGGTCGAGGACACCTGGCAGACGCCGCCGCCCGGCTCCTGCACGATCTCGCCGTTCAGATAAGCCGTCGCGGGCTTATAGCCCTTCTCCACGGTGCGCGCTCCTGTCGTATCATTAAAGGAAAATGCCTGCCCCGGATTTACAATCGTGCCGTTTAGCGCCTCGCATGCCAGGCGGATATTCTCATTCCGGTTGCTGTTGGAGGTGGTCTTCGTGGTATAGGTCCCGATGGTCTTGTACCGCTCCGCAAGCTGAGCCGCCGTCGTGTCCGGGGAAACCTCCCGCACCTGCGCCTCGATCACCGCGTCGTAATCCTTTTGCGCCACGGCCGCCAGCATATCCTGCGCCAGCTTGTCCTGATCAATCACCAGGCCGTTGCTGCCCTCCGTGAAGGTAAACTTGCCGGATTGCTTGTCATAGCCGGAAATGCCGCCGTTCTTGGCCACCATGTTCCAGCTTCCCGCCACCAGAGCCGCCTCTGACTTGGCCGCGTCCAGAAGGTTCGCCGTATCGATCTCATAGCTCTCGCCCGGCTTCAGTTCGCTGGCATAGATCCCCTCCAGAAGCTCGTCCAGCTTGGCCTCCATCAAATTGTTGACCTCTGTCTCCTTATCCTGATACGTCACCTTCATGCCCCAGTTATACTGATCCAGAATCGCCTTCCTGGCCGCCTCCTGGGAAAGGCCCATGATGTTCACGCCTTCCACTGTAACCTGCTCGCCGCCCGCCGTCTCCTCCGCCGTACTGCCGCTCTCCGACGCCTCCGCGCTGCTCTCCCCGCCGTTCTCCTTCCCCTTACAGCCTTTAACCGCAAGGGAAATGCATAAAATCAGTATTATAATTCCCGCTGCGCCCAGAAGGACGGCCGGCGCTGCCGAAGCGCGCCTCCTCCTGTGCCTTCCATGATGACCGGATGAATAAGAATACCGCGCCGGCCCGCTGTGGCCGGACTGGCTGTGTCTCGTATGCGCCCCATAATCCGTACGGCCCGTACGGCCGCTTCCCTGAGAAACACGCCCGCTCCCTGAAGAACGGCCGGAGCCTGCTGTATGGCTTCTTCCCGCCGATGTCCTGCTCCCCGAAGAACGCCCCGAAGCCCCGGAGCCCGCTGCCCTTCTGCCCGAACCGCTGTTATAATTACTACTCATTTCCTATCACCCGTCTGTCGTTTATTTATCATTTGTTTCCTTGCATAAATTCTCTTCATGATGTATGAAACCGCGGCCGCTGTCCCTGCGGCCTTCATGAAGGATATCAAAGTACAGTATAGCACACTTCGCGGAAAAAGAAATGACTAATTTCTTAATATTCGTAAAATTGCAGAGGCGCATAACCGTTCAGACAGGTCTGCGATCCTGATGCGCTGACTGTACGATGCAGGCCGTATGATGAAATGACGGCCGCAGACATTCGTTTTGCGCCGCGTCTTCTTCTGCTTGCATTCCTGCTCCCATGCTATATAATATATAATGCCAACACAGTAAAAGCCCGGTACATAAGCAAAGACATTATAAAGGAGACTTAAATCGTGAAAAAAGACATGACCTCCGGCCCGGAGTGGGCCGTCATCCTCTCCTTCTCCCTCCCGATCATGGGCGCAAACCTATTGCAGGTGCTCTACAATTTCGCCGACAGTGTGATCGTAGGCAATTTCATCGGCCCCGCCGCCCTGGGCGCAGTCGGCCTCACCAATTCCATGACCTGGCTTCTGGTCGCCTTCTGCAGCGCGCTCGGAGCCGGCGCGAATATCGCGGCGGCCCAGTTCTTCGGCGCCGGAAAAGATACGGAGATCAAGGAAACCATCGCCGCCTCCTACCTCATGGCCGCGGCCTTAAGCGCGGCGCTGACGCTTCTGTGCGTCCTGGCCGCCCGCCCGGTGATTGACGGCTTTTTAAAGGCCCCGCAGGAGATGAGCGCGGACAGCCGGGCCTATTTCCTGATCTATTCCGGCGGGATCGTATTTCAGCTCCTCTACAATGTGACCTACGGCATCCTCCGGGCGCATGGGGATTCCAGGGGGGCCCTGTACTTCCTGCTCATCTCGGCCTTTGTCAATATCGCCCTTGACTGCCTGTTCATCCTGGTCTTTCAGATGGGCGTCCCCGGCGCGGCGCTCGCCACGGTCATCGCGCAGGCCGGATCCGCGATCGCCAGCATGCTCTACCTGCGAAAGCAATTTCCGGATCTGCTTCCCGGGCTGCGCTGTCTGAGCGCGTGGAAGAAACAGACCTGGCTTTTAACGCGGCTGAGCGTGCCCATCATTTTACAGAGCACTGTGACGTCGTTCGGCTTTATTATTCTGCAAAGGCTCATCAATTCCTTTGGCACGCCGAGCATCGAGGGCTATTCGGCCATGATGCGGATCGAACAGCTCGCCCACATCCCCTCGCAGAGCCTTAATGTCGCGCTCTCCAGCTTTACCGGGCAGAACATCGGAGCGGGAAAGACAGAGCGGGCAAAAAAAGGCTGCCGCTCTGCCATCGCGATGGGCGTCCTCACAAGCGCTGCCATCAGCGCCCTGGTCCTGCTCTTTGACGATCCTTTACTCGGCCTGTTCCACATCACCGGGGAATCGCTGCGCCGCGGGCGGGAGCACCTGGATATCCTGATGCTCTTTATCTGGACCAACACCATCATGAATATTACCTGCGGCTTCCTCCAGGGGGCGGGAGACGTCAAAATCCCGGCCGCCTCCGGCTTTGTCAACCTCGGCATACGGCTTTCCCTGTCGTATCTTCTGGCCGCAACGCCTGTCGGCTTTCGTTGCTACTACGTCAGCATGCCGCCGGCCTGGTGTATTTCCTGCCTTCTGGTGGTATGGCATTACAGGAGCGGGAAGTGGAAGGAGTATTGTATTGTGAAGAAAGGAAACGCTTCATGACAAACATCACAGAAATCACAGACTTTGACGCCCCGGGGCTGGACGTCTACGCCCGCCTGACAGAAGGGCAGCTTTTGAACCGGCATGAACCGGAAAAGGGCCTGTTTATCGCGGAAAGCCCCAGGGTGATCGAACGCGCCTTAGACGCCGGATATACCCCTGTCTCGCTTCTCCTGGAACAAAAGCATGTGGAAGGGCAGGCAAAGGAGATCATCCGCCGCTGCGGGGAAATCCCTGTCTTTACAGGCGAATTTTCGCTTCTCACAAAGCTCACGGGCTTTCACTTAACGCGCGGCGCGCTCTGCGCCATGCGCCGAAAGCCCCTTCCCGCCCCCAGAGAGGTATGCGCCGGCGCAAAACGGATTGCAGTGCTTGAGCATGTCATGAATCCTACCAATGTGGGCGCTATTTTCCGCTCTGCCGCGGCGCTCGGCATCGACGCCGCGCTGCTTACGCCCGCGTGCAGCAATCCGCTCTACCGCCGCGCCATACGCGTCAGCATGGGGGCCGTATTTCAAATCCCGTGGACATACCTCGGGCAGGAGGAATCGCAGGAAGCCGTCCCCGAAAGCCTTCCGGAAACGGATCTGGCGCTTCTTAAGGATCTCGGCTTTAAGACGGCTGCCATGGCCTTAAGCGAGCGCGCCGTGCCGATCGATGACCCGGCTTTGGCTTTGGAGGAACGGCTTGCCATTATACTGGGAACCGAAGGCGACGGGCTGGCCGCGTCCACGATTTCCGCCTGCGACTATATTGTGCGGATTCCCATGTCCCACGGGACGGACTCCCTGAATGTCGCCGCGGCCAGCGCGGTCGCTTTCTGGCAGTTGAGAAGGAAGGGGTGAGTAAAAAACTGTCGCGAAATGACGAACCATTCCTTATTTCGCGACACCCCCCGGAGCCGAAGGCTGAACTGCTGCGCTATTCACCCTTTATTTCACAACCAGATTGACAATCCGCCCCGGAACATAGATCTCCTTGACGACAGTTCCGGCCAGCTTGTCCTTCACCGCCTCTTTTCCGGCAGCGATGGCGTCCTCCTTTGACACATCCGCCGGCAGCGTCACCACAGCCCTGGTCTTTCCGTTGATCTGAACCGCGATCTCCTTTTCGTCGTCCTTCATCTTCTCCGCGTCGCACTCCGGCCACCGGGCGTGGAAAACGCTGTCCGTTCCGCCTAATACCTGCCACAGCTCCTCTCCCAGGTGCGGGGCAAATGGCGCCAGCAGCACCACAAACGTGCGCAGTGTCTCCCGGTCAATACCGCCCTCCTTTTTATTCAGCTCCATAAGACGGTTATTGTACTCCATAAAGCCGGAGATCACGGTATTTAAGCTGAACTGCTCAAAACGCTGCTCAATATCATAGATCAGCTTGTGGCGCGTCTTCACCATCTCCCGGGTCGCCTTTATATCTTTATCCCTGTTATCCATCACCAGATTGTAGAAACGGTTCAGGAAACGGGAAACGCCCTCGATCCCTCTGTCGTCCCACTCGGCGTCCAGCTCCGGCGGCCCTACAAACAGCTCATACAGGCGCAGGGAATCGCAGCCGTAGTCGCGGACCAGATCGTCCGGCGAAACCACATTTCCCTTGGACTTGCTCATCTTGATGCCGTTCTTGCCGGTGATCATGCCCTGATTAAAAAGCTTCTTAAACGGCTCGTCAAAATCCACCGCGCCGATGTCATACAAAAACTTCGTATAGAAGCGCGAGTACAGAAGATGCAGCACCGCGTGCTCCACTCCGCCGATGTACATATCCACCGGAAGGTATTTGTCCGCCTTCTCCCTGGAAACGAGCGCCTCTGTGTTCTTATTGTCCACATACCGCAGGAAATACCAGGAGGAACCGGCCCACTGGGGCATGGTGTTTGTCTCCCGTTTGGCCGGCGCGCCGCAGCAGGGGCAGGTCGTGTTCACCCACTCGCCGATCGCGGCCAGCGGCGATTCCCCTGTGCCTGTGGGCTGGTAGCTGTCAACCTTCGGAAGCTCTAACGGAAGCTGATCCTCCGGAACCGGGACATTGCCGCATTTCGGGCAGTGCACGATCGGGATCGGCTCGCCCCAGTAGCGCTGACGCGAAAATACCCAGTCGCGCAGCTTATAGTTCACCCGCTTGTGGCCGATTCCCATCTTCTCGATCATCTCCGGCGCTTCCTTTTTAAGGACCGCCGACTCCATTCCGTTCCAGTCCCCGGAATTGATCATGGTTCCCGACGCGTCCGTGTACGCCTCGGTCATGGACGCGATCTCTTTGCCGTCCTTTGCGATCACCTGGATGATGGGGATATTGAATTTTCTGGCAAATTCAAAGTCGCGGTCATCGTGCGCCGGCACGCACATGATCGCGCCCGTGCCGTAATCGGCCAGCACATAATCCGACAGCCAGATCGGAACCTTTGCCCCGTTTAACGGGTTTATTGCATAGCTTCCGGTAAACACGCCCGTCTTTTCCTTGTCCTGTAAGCGATCCACATTGGAACGCATGGAGGAATCGAAGATATACTTCTCCACCGCCTCCCTCGTCTCGTCCGTGGCCAGGCCCTTTGCCATCGCGTGCTCCGGGGCCAGTACCATAAACGTCGCGCCGTGCAGCGTGTCAGGCCGCGTGGTGTAAACGGTGATCTTCTCTTCCCTTCCCTCGACCGGGAAATCCACCTCCGCGCCGTAGGACTTGCCGATCCAGTCCGTCTGCATCTTTTTAACCTTTTCCGGCCAGTCCAGCTTGTCTAAGTCATTCAAAAGGCGCTCGGCATACGCCGTGATCCTAAGCATCCACTGGCGGAGGTTTTTCTTCGTCACCGCAGCTCCGCAGCGCTCGCAGCAGCCGTTTACCACCTCCTCATTCGCCAGCCCCGTCTTACACGACGGGCACCAGTTGATGGGGAATTCCTTCTCATAGGCCAGGCCCTTTTTAAACATCTGCACAAAGATCCACTGCGTCCATTTATAAAAGCCGGGATCCGTGGTGTTGACCTCCATATCCCAGTCATAGATGGCCGCAATCTCGCCGATCTGGCGCTTGATATTCTCCACATTCTCCGCCGTCGAGATCGCCGGATGGACGCCCATCTTGATCGCGTAATTCTCCGCCGGAAGCCCGAACGCATCCCAGCCCATGGGGTGGATCACATATTTCCCCTTCAAAAGCTGATAACGGCTCCAGACGTCCGAGATCACGTATCCTCTCCAGTGTCCCACATGAAGGCCGCTGCCGGACGGATACGGAAACATATCCAGGCAGTAATACTTTTCCTTTTTCCCGTCGTTTACATTGATCGGGTTCTTCTCCCAGTTGGCACGCCATTTCTTCTCAATGGCTGTGTGATTGTACTGCGCCATGTCTTTTTCCTCCTGCATTCTCGATAAAATAAATATAGGCAGCGGCAAACAATTGTTTGCCGTCCCATGTAAAAAGCCCCCGTCTCCATCTAAGATAGAGACGCAGGGCTGTATACTCCATACTCCGCTGCGCGGTACCACTCTATTTCATGTGCATAACACATGCGCTTTGATCTTCTCTGTAACGGGCGGACCCGGCTCTGCTTACGCAGGAAAGCGTCGCTTAGCGCCTTCCCTTCGGCAGGGCTGCTCCAAGGCCAGTTCGGCTGCGATCCATAACTGCCTCGCACCTGACGGCAGCTCTCTGATATGTCCCCTCAGCCTACTACTCCTCTTCACGGCATTTTAACTATGTGATAATGTACCATATCCGGGCGGGCTTGTCAAGGCAGGCGGATTGCTTCCGGAAGATCCTCCTGACCAGGGGGGACAATAACGTACAGACACATCAGGCGTTTCTATGAGACTGCCGCTGTCCTTTTCCCCAAAGCCGCAGAATCTCCCCCAGCTTTTCCACACTTTCAGCCAGATAATCCACGCCCGCCTCAAGAAGCTCCTCCCGCGATCCGTATCCAAACAGGACGCCCGCGCATAAAAGCCCGTTCTCCTTTGCCCCAGCCACATCATGCCTGCGATCGCCCACCATAATCACCGGCGTCTTTTCCGGATCCACGCCCAGCCGCTTGAGCGTCCAGGCAATCACCTCGCCTTTTTTCACCCGTTTTTCCTCCATATCCGCCCCGCCCACCAGCTTAAAATACCGGCGCAGGCCGAAATGCTCCAGAATCTGCTCTGCGAACACCTCCGGCTTGGATGTGGCAACCGCCAGGGTAAAGCCATCTCTGCACAGCCCTTCAAGCATGTCATGGATTCCCTCATACGGACGGTTCTCAAAGATTCCGCGCCCGACAAAGTATTCGTGAAAATGCGGAATCGCCGCCCTGGCGTCCGCTTCACTGAAGCCGTAAAACTCCATAAAGCTCTCTGTCAGGGGCGGGCCGATAAACGGGCAAAGCGCCTCCAAATCCGGCTCCTCAATCCCATATGCCCGCAGGGAATGCTGCACAGACTTCGTAATTCCTTCCTTTGGATCCGTCAGAGTTCCATCCAGATCAAATAAGATAATGTGTTCCATCGCGATTCGTCTCCTCCTGCCTTTGTCCTGTATTTCAGTATAGCATATTATGACATAATTTATGGTAAAATGGAAGAAAAAGCGTATATGAGCCAGAGAATTATCGCCGAAAGATGTAACGGTTCAGAGGTTATCTGAGCTGTCACAAAAAAATATTATGGCCATTCCGGCATCATGGCGCTGGTTCACATCCCTGCCGGGGTGTGAACCGCAGGGAAATGATTCAGATTTAAAAAAATGAAGATATTCCCTGGCTCCAGTCGTTTAATAGATAAGACCGACAGGAAAGGGGGCGATCCGAATCAATGCAGAGCAGCGGCTGGAACATTGGATAGACCAGTATCAGAATTTAATCTACTCGATTTGCTACAAATTCACCGCCAATTATTTTGATGCTGAGGATCTCGCCCAGGAAACCTTTCTTTCGGCGTACAAAAGCATGGCGTATTTTGACGGCGGCAATGAGCGCGCCTGGCTCTGCCGGATTGCGACGAACAAGTGCCTGGATTATTTAAAACGGGCCGGCCGGAAATCAGTCCCCACGGACGACGAATATTTCACAGCCATCGCCGCCCCTGACTCCGTAGAGGAAACGATGCTGGAGGACGAGGTGAGGCAGAAGCTCTTTGATTGCTGCAATTCCTTAAAGGAGCCCTACAAAAGCGTGGCTCTGGATTACTATTACAATGAGATGGAAATCGGCGAAATCGTCCACAAGACAGGTAAAAATATCAAAACGCTGCAGACCCAGATTTACCGTGCCAGGGGGATGCTGCGCAAGCTCTATGGAAAGGAGGATATCGGGCATGGATCTTAGCAGAAAGCAGGAACAAAGAAGACAAAACACAGAAGGAGCGCTTTTGTCCCCTGTGCGTATCTCACACATTTCCCCTGAACGCCTGAAGGGAAGCCTGAAAGGAAGGCTTTCGGACAGTGAGTTTAAGCATCTGGCCGTATGTCCCCGGTGCCTGGAGGCGCTGTCCGAGGCGGCGGCCGGAAAGGAGCTTTTAACCGCTCCCCGCGATCTGAAATCCTCGATCCTCGAGCGGAGCAGGAAGCTGGATGTCCAGATTATCGCAGGATCGAACCAATTGTCAAAAAAGCTGCAGTTTTTCTATTTCAGCTTAAAGGTGGGCGCCGCGGTCCTCTGCTCCTTAAGCCTGCTGTTTCTGGCCCCCAATCTGGCGGAGAGCTCGGCCAGGCGGGCTGCAGATGAGCTGACAGGCGACCACTACGGACAGTTGTCCGAACAGCATTGGGAGTATTATAAGCACATTGAGCAGTTGACCGGACAGCTTCACCAATTGTCAAATTTTAATCTGGAGGTATTTCGTTATGACAAAAAAGAAAGGTAAATTAATGACATTCTGCTGGTCCCTGATACCCGGGGCCGGCGAGATGTATCTCGGCTTTTTCAAACAGGGCGTCAGCCTGATGATGATTTTTGCAGCGCTTCTCGGCGTATCCGGCTTCCTCAGACTGGGGTTCCTGACCTTTTTGGCCCCGATTGTATGGTTTTACAGCTTTTTTCACACCAACAACTTGAACTCCTTAAGCGATGAGGAATTCTACTCCATTGAGGACGATTACCTGATTCCATGGAATGAGTTCGGATTAAACCGCTTTACCATTCAGAAATACCGCCGGCTCCTGTCCGCATGCCTTATCTTCTTTGGAATCAGCATCCTGTGGAATATCGGCTCCGGCGCATTTTTCTGGTACCTGCTGCCCATCCTGCGCCTTTCCGAACGCGCCCAGGACTTCCTCCGGTTCCTTGCGCGCAGCATCCCGCAGGCCATCGTAGCCATCGCGATCATCACTGCCGGCATCTATATGATCAAAGGGAAATACGACGAGCTCCACAGCGATTCCGGCGACATCCCCTCCCCGCCTTATCTGGAAAATGGGGGGGGCAATTGAGGAGCGCGGCCTTAAATACGATGCATTTGCCGTAATTCAACAACCCCGCTGCAAGCAACGGGGCGTCAAACTTACAGCGCTGCAGAGCAGCGGGGTATTTGACCCTCGCGGCAGCCGCCAAATGTGCATGCAAGCATGCCCACTTGGCTCGTTGCCCGCGGGAATAAATGCCGGGCAGGCGTCTGTCACCTGCCCGGTTAAACACAAAGCGGCGCGCACATCTGCCAGAAAGCAATTTTCAAACACGCTCTAATCCGCGCTTCCCGCCGCCTTCGCGTATTGCTTTCTTGTGCGAAACCGTTCGACCAGATTCTCCAGAATCTTTGCCTGGCCGGACAGCTCCCTGGATGCGGCCGAATTTTCTTCAGCGGCCGCTGCGTTTGCATGTACAACCCCGGTAATCTGGGAAACCGAATGAACCATGCACGCAAATGCGTCTGCCTGTTCGCTGGTAGACTGATCAATATCCCCCAAAAGCTCGGCCATTGACTGCACATGGTTCCCCACCTGCTTCATGGATTGCACCGTCGCGTCAGCGACCTGAATCCCGTGTTTCACCGCTAATGTGGATTTTTCAATCATTTCTGCGGTGGTACTGGCTGCTTCCGCGCTCTTGCCCGCAAGGTTGCGCACTTCATCTGCAACAACCGCAAAGCCTTTGCCCGTATCGCCGGCGCGCGCAGCTTCTACCGCTGCGTTAAGCGCAAGAATGTTGGTCTGGAAAGCAATATCCTCAATAATTTTGATCACTTTTGCGATCTCCTGAGAGGAAGAGTCAATCTCCCCCATTGCATGGACCATATCATCCATCTGGCGGTTGCTCTGGACAACCACCTTCCAAGCCTGCCCGGAAATCTCCTTGACATGGGCGGCATTCTCCCCGTCCTGCCGGGTTAAGGATGCGACTTTATCCAGTGACGCCTGAAACGCTTCCACGGCGGCGGTTTGCTCTGTGGATCCCTGCGCCAGCAGTTGTGAATTGGAGGCAAGGCTCTCCGAACCGGCCCTGACCTGGGTGCAGCAGAGATAGATTCGTTCGATGGTGTCATTCAGGGAATCCAGGATCAGGTTGAGGGATTTTTTAATTTCCCCGAAGTCGCCTATGTATTCACGTTCGATTTCCATCGAAATATTGCCGTCGGAAATACCGCCCAGCACATAAGAAATATCCTCCACATACTGCCGGATATTGGACATCGTCGCATTGAGCTGACGGGAGAGCACACCCAATTCGTCCTGTTCGGCGCTGTCCAGATCAATTTCCAGATGCCCCTCCGAAACTTCCTGCATTCCCTGAGACAATTTTTTGAGCGGCACAGTGATGATCACCGCTATTTTATAGGAAACCAGGAGAGCGGCAAGCACGATCACAGCAAACAAAATATCCTGAATTATGATCGTCCGGTTGGCCTGGGAAATTGCCTGATCTTTAAAATCTTCTGCTTTTGCCTCGGAACCGGCGGCCATCTCCTGCGCGATGGTCATCGATTCAGCGAGGACCGCTTCAAACCGCTTCATCTCCTCCTGCGTCTGCCCGTTTTCGGACAATAAGCGGCCGATTTCGGCATACGATGTCTCCAGCGCGGACATGTTCTGTTCAAAAGCGGTTATCAGCGCAGCGTCGATCACGCCGGCTTTCCTGGCTGCGTTCAATTCCGCCTGGATGTTCTTACGGGCATTCTCATAATCGTCCGTCAATTGGGAACCGCCTGACAGGAGCATACTGTCGGCTGCGTTCTGTATCTGGCAGACATCTTTCATCAGGGCCACAGAAGAAACCGCGCTCATATGCGGGCCTGTATACAGATCCACAGACAAGCCGGAAATACTGCGTAAATTACTAAGTGAAAATGCGTTCATTACAATCAAAATAATCAGCAGGAACCCAAAGCCCAATGTCAGCTTCCCTCTGATCTTTAAATGTTTCATAACCATGCTCCTTATAGTACCGTAATCAAATTCAGAGTATAGTAAAGCTGCCGCATCACACAGCCCCCCGGAGGAAACATGCAGATTGTCTGCATGCTTCCTCCGGCTGCATACGTAATGCGGCAGTCTTCTCTGTCTATCAATATTTGCACGCGTCGCTTATTTCAGCTCATCCACAACCTTCTGGATCGCTGCCAGCGCGTCGTCCGGAAGCTTGTCGTAGCCTTCTTTGGCAACGGCAAATTCCTTAATCTCATTCACGCGGTCATTCATGCGGGCCTTGAGCTGGGTTACATACTCCGGATCGTTCATATCCGGCACAAATCCCTCCCAGTCAAGGATCTCGATGTCAGAGAACGGGCCCCACTTGTGGAAATCAGCCTTGCCCTCTACGATGGCCTCCAAGATTCCCAGGGTGTCGGACGGTTTTACCTTCTTGCCCATGAAATCGCCTGTATTTACGATGTAGCAGTCAACGTTTTTCTCTTCTACCAGCTTTTTGAACTTGTCATAGTCGTGAGCCAGCGGGTAGGTGCGGAACGGGTTGGCATACGGAACAACCACCAGCTTGTTCGGATCCGCGCCCGGAGCGAGACGCTCGGCGGAGGAGCGCTTGGTAGCCAGGGTCGCGCCCATAACGGAAGCTAAGGAAGCGCCTTTGAGCTTTACAACCGGCGGAATGGTGGGATCCTTCATGATCCAGAAGATCGCATTCACCGGAGCCTCAATCTTGTCCACACGGTTCGGGGACCATAATTTGGACTTGATCGCGCGGCCGTTGCCGTTGCGGATATCCTCTGTAACGAGCTGGATCTTGCCTTCCTCGTCAAGGGTCGCGGAGCAGTTCTGTGCGGTGAGCAGGTACTTGTTGTCCGCGCAGCCGGTCGGGTAATCCGCGGTCTTATCAAAGTAGGTCGGCTCCAGGGCGATGGATGAGCAGGTATCTGTGTTGATGATAAACGCATCGTCGTGAAGAACCTTGATCTCATACTTTCCGCCGTGCTTCGCATGCGTCAGAGTGGATTTTCCGGAACCGGACAGGCCGTATACGGATGCAACATACTTGCTGCCGTCCGCCAGCGTGTACTCCTTCTGTCCGCCGTGGCAGGAAGCGTAGCCGTTGCGGTTCGCGATGGCCCATGCCATGGTGAGCGTGCCCTTCTTGTGCTCGCCGAAATATCTCATGCCCAGGATGCAGGCGCAGTTCGTCTCTGTGTTGAAGTAGCACAGCGTCTTCTTCTGCGGATCGGATAAGCAGTCAAGGGACACGTTCGGACGGTCGGAGCCGTTCCACTGCGGGTCAGAGAAGATATAGATATCGGCTTCCTTTCCGTCGCCAACCGGCCTGGAATCTCTGTACATCTTCACATACTCATCAGACATATACTGGAAGTTGAGCATCCAGTTATACATCACATTTTCCTCGCCCTCCGGGATTAAGAGATGCGCTTTTACCATAAACTCCGGATCCAGGCCGACGAATACCTCCGCATGATACATGGTTTTCCAGCGGGACTCATAGATTGCGTCCATAGCCACCTTGTCAAGCGCCTCGCAGTCCACGCCCGGCTCTCCCGCGATGCGGCGCGCCGTCGCATAACGGCCTGTGATTGCGCCGTCGTTAAACAGAAGCACCTTCGCGTCCTTCTCAAGGCCGAATTCCTCGCCTCTGTATACGGGCATATCCGTCACAATCGTTCCCGGAGAATTCTTCGCTAATTCATATGCCTCCTTCAAGGTATTTACTTTCACCACATTGTTACCGTAGAAAGCTGCCTCGATGATCGAACGGGTCTTGGAAAAGCCCACCTTATCTTTACCGATCTCGCTGATTGGATAATATGATTTGGTTGACATATTGTTCCTCCTTCTCTGACTAGAAATTTGTTTCATTATCTCACTTTGTTAAACAAAAGTCAATGCCTGAGATTCTAAAAATTCACTTAAAAAACTCATGTCCCCCATGCTCCTTCACAAAGGTAAGCTTCCGGTCAAACCACTCGATATTGGATGAGGCAGACCCCCTGCGGTTCATAAAATAAAGCGCTCCCTCGGAATAATCCTCCCCTGCCAGGGCCCGGTCCACGCATTCGATCGTCTCCTGCGTGATCTCGCACGTATTAATGCGCCCGTCCGATACCGGGGAAAACTGGGAGCGCTCATATACGACGTCTGTAATCGTATCCGGAAATTCGCTGTTCCTGACCCGGTTGATAATCACGTTCGCCACCATGATCTTCCCCTTCGCGTCGCAGATGCCCGCTTCGGCCTGTACGATTCTAAGCAGCACCTCATAATCCCGGGCCGTACAGCGGATCGCCTTTTCGGCCTGTCCCGGTTTCGGTCCGCCGCGCGGCGCCTCCTGCGCGCCCTGGCCGCTGTGCGTGAGGATCTCCTTTGTCAGCGTCTCTACCTCCAGATCGGAGCGGGCGAGCTCGTCCTGAATCCGGCGTTCTAAAAGACCTCCCACAAATCTCCGTCCCTGTTCGCTGCCTGCGATCAATGAAACCTCCAGCCGGCTCACGGGATCCACGCCAAATCCTTCCCTCTTCCCGTAGGATCCGCGCGGCCTGTCCTCCGCGCTCTCTCCGTAAAACGCCGGCGCAGCCCCGGTTTTTGCCCCTGCGTAGCCCGCCCAAAAGAGAAATGCCACCATTGCAACTGACAGGGCGGTTATAAAAGCGCCGGCGGTCCGGCACAGCCTCCTCGCCGCGCCGCGCGCAAGCAAACGGCACAGACGGCGCACAGTCTGAAGAAATGAGTACATATCCGGCATACAATCTCCTCCTTCGCAGCGGTTATTCTGAACATGTTATACAGCAGTACAGCCCTGCACAAATAACGATGGTGGTATTATATTGGAATCACGCAAAACATGTCAATAAGTTTTAATATATTTGTGACAAAATATATGTATATTTAACATATTTTTAATATTTATGTGAGGTATACACAAATATATTCCCGATTTTTTCCATATGTATGGTAACTATTTTATGCTCCCCTGACCGAATTTATTACAATTATGTTAAAAAACTCCAAGCCTAAAAATACGGGCCGGCACCACCGGGCAGGGGAAGCCGCTTTTCCTCCGGCCGCCGCGCGGCCCGCATGCTGCTTGGGCGGCAGACTTCCCTTTGCGGGCCCGTACATAACAAAAAAATGGCTGAAACCAACTCAGCCATTTTCCATAGAAATGAATCTTTTGTTTTCTCTCTCCCCTTCAAATCAGGGCGGCGAATTCGGCCCCTATATATCCGGCCAGCTTTTCCGGATTCAGCCTCACCTGCACGCCGCGCTGCCCGGCGCTGACAGATATCTCGTCAAACAGGACAGCCGTTTCTTCTATAAAGGTAGGAAACTTCTTTTTCATGCCCACAGGCGAGCACCCGCCGCGCATATAGCCTGTCAGGGGGAGCAGCTCCTTCATATGGATCATCTCCACCTTTTTATCGCCTGACGCCCTGGCCGCCTTTTTCAGATCCAGCTCCTCGTCAACCGGGATACAGCAGACCAGATAGCCGTTTTTATCGCCCTTAAGCACCAGCGTCTTGTACATCGTGTCATGATCCACGCCCATCACATCCGCCGCATGGCTGCCGGATAAGTCATTTTCATCCACCTCATACTCCCCCACGGCGTATTCAATCCCGGCCGCGTCGAGAAGCCGCATTACGTTCGTCTTCGTCATCTTTACCAACCTCTGTCAACCTAATCTTAACTGTTCCGATCCCCTGAACGGCTGCAGCACGTAACCGTTCCGGAGTTGTCAGGACTACTGCTGCAGCACATCCACTGTCTCCGGCCCATACGGCTGCACAGAAACCGATACATACCAGCCCGTCTCTGAAACAGGCCCAAAATGCAGCGACGAAGCGGCCTCCCTGATCCTGGCCCCGTCCCCGGAATCCGGATGGCAGGGGCGCGAAGAACCCGCCAGGATCACACCTATTCCGGCCGCTGCCACGCTTCCCGTTTCTCCCCCTTCCTCTGCCACCGGCGTATCTCCGTCGTCTGCGTCCAGTACCCGCAGCTCATCGCCTCCGGGCAGCTCCGGAGCGACCGTATAGCGAAGCGCCAGATAATTCCCGGGAAAAACCATCCCCTGCCCGCCCATTCCCGAATGGCCGCGAAATGCGTTTTCCGGAAGGGCGCGCGCCTCGCAGGACAGGATCCTGATACGGTGAATGGTTCCGGCCACGGGATGGCGAAACGTTTTCTCAAACGCCCCGCTGCCCGGCCCGGCGGTAAAACGGCAGCCGCAGGGGTATTCCTCCCTCCCGGCCTTCATGGCCAGGCTCAGCTCCCTCACTTCCTCCCGTTTCCCGTCCGGCCACAGAAAGCGGATCCGGTGGCAGTACCAGCCCGCCTCTTCACACAGGCCGTACGCCTCCTCAAGCTCCTGCGCCTCGTCCCGGTAAGCGTAAAGAGACTCGTTCTCCCAGACCCGCTGCCAGCCTGTCCCGCACCAGCCCCTGCACTCCGCCTTTTTTCCGTTGATCCGCGCTTCAAACGAGGGGAACGAGCATAGCGGGTTTTCCGCCTCTGCTAAAAGCCTCTCCTCCTTTGTCAGGCCCTCTCCCGCCGGATCCTCCTTAAGCCTTTCGAGCCACCGGCCGGCAAAACGCGCCAGCGTCTCTTTTGGAATCAGCCTTACCACATCTGCTACCAGGCTGTTTTTACAGCCGTACACCGCCGGAACCAGCCACTCCGAGCCTGCGTACGAAAACCGCTTTCCCACCCGGATCGGCTTTCCGGGCCGCTCATACCGTTCATGCCATCCGCTGAAATTTCCGGACCCATACACCTTCATTTATCTAACTCCTGTTTTCTGCCGCGCCGCCAGCCGGAGCGCGCTGTACTTCTCTTGCTCCTCCGGCCGGATCTCCCCTCATTTCTTCCTCTTCTTCTGAATCAGATAATACCCGGCCGCGGCCCCGGCGAACACCGCGGCCGCAGTAAAGAACAGCTCCGGGCCCCCTATCCTGCCGGCCACAAAGATAGCGGTAGGGCCGTCGGCGCCCCCAATCACAAACGATCTCTGAAAACTCCTCGCAGAGCCGGAAAAAAGGCCGATCCCGGCCGCAACAGCCGCGCAGGCCGCCAGTATCCATACAACCACCGTTTTCTTTTTGTCCATCGTACCGCTCAAACTCCTTTCTCCATCAGGCAGAAGCGCCCCATCTCCCGGATCGCCTTCCGGTAAATGGCAAAAACCGTCTCAAGCTCTCCTTCTCCGGCGTCACTGAATTCAAGCTCCATGCGTCTCCTTCCCGTTAATATAATTCACCAGGCCGCCGGCTGTGATGATCCGCTGCATAAACTCCGGAAACGCCTGTCCCTGAAATGAAGTGTTCTTTGTCTTATCCGTGATCACGCCGCTGTCAAAATCGATCTCCACCTCATCTCCGGCCGCAATGGCTTTTGCCGCCTCCGGGCACTCGATAATCGGCAGGCCGATGTTGATGGCGTTGCGGTAGAAAATCCTCGCAAAGGTTTCCGCAATCACGCAGCTCACCCCGGCGCACCTGATAGCCAGGGGCGCGTGCTCCCTGGACGAGCCGCAGCCAAAGTTTTTGCTGGCCACAATGATATCGCCTTTCTCGACCTTGCGCACAAATTCCCTGTCAATATCCTCCATGCAGTGCTTCGCCAGCTCCGCGCCCTCGGTGGCATTTAAGTACCTGGCCGGGATGATAACGTCTGTATCTACGTTGTCGCCGTATTTGAATACATGTCCGCATGCTTTCATTTTCTCTTCCTCCTATAAACCCAGCTCGGCCGGGCTGCTGATTTTTCCGGTTACCGCGCTGGCTGCCGCCACGGCCGGGCTCGCCAGATAGATCTCCGAATCCACATGCCCCATGCGCCCCACAAAATTCCGGTTTGTTGTGGAGATACAGCGCTCGCCCTCTGCCAGGATGCCCATATAGCCGCCCAGGCAGGGCCCGCAGGTCGGCGTGCTGACAACCGCCCCGGCCTCAATAAAGGTTTCCAGGAGGCCCTCCCTCATAGCCTGCAGATAGATCGCCTGCGTCGCCGGGATCACGATACAGCGCACGCCCTTTGCCACCTTCCTGCCCTTCATCACCGCGGCCGCGGCCCGCATATCCCCGATCCGCCCGTTCGTGCAGGAGCCGATTACCGACTGATCAATGCGGATCTCGCCCACCTCGTCAATGGTTCTCGTATTTTCCGGCAGATGCGGAAATGATACCGTTGGCTTAAGCTTTGACAAATCGATGGTATACTCCGCGTCATACTCCGCATCCTCATCCGCCTTGTAAACCGTAAACCCTCTCGTCGCATGCGCCTCCAGGTACCGCATCGCCGTCTGATCCACCGGGAAAATCCCGTTCTTCCCGCCCGCCTCAATCGCCATATTGCAGATCGTAAAGCGGTCGTCCATGGACAGATACGAAACGCCGTCGCCGCAAAACTCCATGGACTTATAAAGCGCCCCGTCCACGCCGATCAGGCCGATGATATGTAAAATAATGTCCTTTCCGCAGACCCATCCATTCGGCTTTCCTGTCAGTACAAACCGAATCGCGGACGGAACCTTGAACCACGCCTTGCCGGTCGCCATCCCGGCCGCCATATCCGTGCTGCCCACGCCCGTGGAAAAAGCGCCTAGGGCGCCGTACGTACACGTATGCGAATCCGCGCCGATAATCGCGTCCCCCGGCACGGTTAAGCCCTTCTCCGGAAGCAGGGCATGCTCGATCCCCATCTCCCCCACATCGAAATAATTCGTAATCCCGTGCCTGGCCGCAAATTCTCGGCAGCATTTACAGTTCTGCGCTGACTTAATATCCTTGTTCGGAATAAAATGATCCATCACAAGGGCGATTTTATCTTTGTGGAAAACGGACGGGTTGTCCATCTTTTTCATCTCATTGATCGCAACCGGGGTCGTAATGTCATTGCCGAGAACCAGATCCAAATCCGCCTCAATCAACTGCCCGGCCCGCACCTCAGGAAGGCCCGCATGCGCCGCCAGAATTTTCTGGGTCATTGTCATTCCCATGACTTTCATCTCCTCCTAAACATGATTTATATAATTGTATTATAGCATCGGTTCTGTTATAATACAATTATATAATATGAATATGTGGCATGAATCAGGGTTATGAGAAGGGGCGCTTGTGTGTGAGAAGGCTGCTTGAATGTGAGAAGGATATTTGGATGCGAGAAGGATATTTGGATGTGAGAAGGATATTTGGATGCGAGAAGGATATTTGGATGCGAGAAGGCCGCCGGCATCCGCTGCGCTTTTTTCTAAGCGGAAGCGGGGGGCTTTTGGATATATAAGCAGACGCGGGCGGCCATCTTATGCGCAGGCACAGGCCATCAATGAAATATATAACATACAGAGGCAGAGGATGTGGAAACGATGGAACAGCATTTATCAGGATACCGGATTTTTTACGCGGTGGCGCGGGCGGGGAATATCTCCCGCGCGGCCAAAGATCTTTACATCAGCCAGCCGGCGATCAGCAAGGCGGTCGGCAGGCTTGAGGAAAGTCTGGGGGTAACGCTCTTTACGCGCAGCTCGCGCGGCGTCTCCCTGACCGCGGAAGGACAGGTATTGTACCAGCATGTCAGCAATGCGTTTGACACCTTAAGCCGCGGGGAGCATGAATTAAAACGCATCCGCGATTTCAATATCGGGCAGATCCGCATCGGCGTCAGCAATACGCTGTGCAAATACATTCTCCTGCCCTATTTAAAGGGGTTTCTGGAGCAGTTTCCGCATGTCCGCATCCTGATCGACAGCCAGGACACGGCGCGGACTATCTCCATGCTCGAACAGCAGCAGCTTGACATCGGCCTCATCGCCGAGCCGCGGATGCGGCGCGGCCTGTCCTTTCTCCCGGTTATGCAGATCGAGGACGCCTTTGTATGCACAAGGGCCTATTTAGACAACTTAAAGATACGCGAGGGTGAGGGAGCGGATCTCTTTACATGCGGGACCATATTGCTTCTGAACCGCAGCAATATGACGCGGGCGCATATTGACGCCTATTTTGCCGAACAGGGCATTGAGCCCAGGCAGGTTTTAGAAGCCACCACCATGGATTTACTGATTGAATTTGCAAAGACAGGGCTGGGAATCGGATGTGTGATCCGCGATTTTGTAAAGGACGAGCTCTCAGACGGAAGCCTCATGGAAATCCCCCTCGCCGCGCCGATCCGGAAGAGGACCATCGGCTTTGCCTACCAGCCCGCGTACGCGACAAAGACCATGCGGCGCTTTATTCACTTTTGTTTTCCGTCCTGAACATGTATCTGCCTTTTCCGTGTCCGGATACCGGCTCGATGATTCTGTGTTCAGCCAGCTCCTTCAGGAGCTGTGACGCCCTGGACGGCTTAATGTCAATTACTTCCGTCACATCCGGCCGTCCAAAGATCGTCCGGCCCGGAAACGCCTCACGGAGTTTGAGAATATGACCTGCCGTTTTGGGCCGGAATATTTTTCCAATGTCCGCTTTTACATCTTTAATATCCGGTTTTCCCGTTTCAATGTCCGGTTTCCCTGGCTTTTTGAGCGCTCCTCTAATGTTCAATGTCCGGTTATGGAGCGCATGATGTTCATTCAGCAAAAGATTCCTTAAGAACAGCTCCAAAAACTCCGTTGTCTCACAGATACCGTTTTTCAGATCATTATAGTTTGCCCGGACGAGGGAATTGCGGAAATACCACGCATTCTCAGCAAAAATATCATTCGTAACATCAAACCCGAGGGTGCGCAGATATTTGATGAAGAACACCGCTGTGGTTCTGGTACTGCCCTCTCCGAATACGTGGAGCTGCCACAGCCTCGAAACGAATATCGCGAGGTGATGGATAATCTCATCCATTGAGAGGTTTCGGTAAGAGAACTTTCTCTCTTCCGAAAAGTCATAATCCAGCGTTGCGCGCAGCTCTGCAGCGCTGCATGGCAGCGGGGTATTTGACCCTCGCGGCAGTCGCCAAATGTGCATGCAGGCATGCCCACTTGGCTCGTTGCCCGCGGGAATAAAGCCGTCCGCAGCGGCCAGAACAGGCTTATTCCCCCGTCTCCCCAAACTCCAGGATATCCGCAATCCGCCTGCTCGCCAGTCCGTCCCCGTACGGGTTGCTGGCGCGGCTCATTTTCTCATACTCCTCCTGATCTTCCAAAAGCTGCTTAAACGCCTGGTAAATCGTCTCCTCCTCTGTCCCCACAAGCTTCAGCGTCCCTGCGCGGATGCCCTCCGGGCGTTCCGTGGTATCGCGCATCACGAGCACCGGCTTCCCAAGGGACGGGGCCTCCTCCTGGATGCCGCCGGAATCGGTCAGTATCATAAAGGACTGGGCCAGGAAATTGTGGAAATCCAATACATCCAGCGGCTCAATCATCCGGATCCGCTCATCTCCCCCCAGAACTTCATTCGCCGTCTCGCGCACGGCCGGGTTCATGTGGATCGGGTAGATCGCCTTCACGTCCGGGTGCTCGTCGCAGACCCGGCGGATCGCCCGGAACATATGCTTCATCGGCTCCCCCAGGTTCTCGCGCCGGTGCGCGGTAATCATAATCAGGCGGCTGCCCTTCGCCCACTCCAGGTGCTCATGCGTATAATCGGCCCGCACCGTCGTTTTCAGGGCGTCAATGGCCGTATTTCCAGTCACAAAAATGCGTTCCGGATTCTTTCCCTCCCGGATCAGGTTCTGCTTTGACAGCTCAGTGGGCGCAAAATTCCAGGAAGCCAGAATCCCGACCGCCTGGCGGTTGAACTCCTCCGGATAAGGGGAATAAATATTGTAGGTCCGCAGGCCGGCCTCCACATGCCCCACCGGAATCTGCAGATAAAAGCAGGCCAGCGCGGTGACAAAGGTCGTGGACGTATCCCCGTGGACCAGAACCACATCCGGCCGTTCCGTCTCCAGCACCTCCCGGATCCGGTTTAAAATATTCGTGGTCACATCAAACAGCGTCTGGCGCTCCTTCATGATCGATAAATCGTAATCAGGAACCACCCGGAACGTTTCCAGAACCTGCCGCAGCATCTCCCGGTGCTGGCCCGTCACACAGACAAGCGTCTGCACATTCTCCCTGGTTTTCAGCTCATTCACCAGAGGACACATCTTAATCGCCTCGGGACGCGTCCCGAAGACAAGCATAATCTTTTTCATCATGATCCTTTCTCACATGTAATCCTATCGTAAAACCCATTAAATCAGCAATCCGCCCTGCGCGGCCGGGCGCTCCCTCCCATTATACCAAAACGGCGATGCGCCGTCCAATTCTTTTTCCCGTTTCTATGGTTCCATGATTCATTTCCACGGTTTCCGCTGTCTGCTTCTAACAGTTCAGATAACCTCTGAACTATTACGTCTACTTCCACTGTTCCGAAAACCTCTGGCGGCGCCCCTCAGCATCTATAGCACACCATTCCCAGCTATGATAAAGCTGCCGCAGGCTGTCCGGCCTGTACTCCCTCTCCTCAGAAAAATAAAAATCCGGGCCTTTCTGAGGATCAAATTCAGCAAAAAAATTATTTTCATCCTGGAAACGTTCCAGCTTCCCCAGGCCCGGATTGGCCTCCAGACGGGAAAGAAGATGGGCATGGGCAAATACCGCGCCCTCCCATAAAGCCGTTTCAAAGGAACCCGTATCAAAATACCGTCCCATGGTATAATCATATACTGCGTAAACAGGATCCGGATCTAATGGCGGATATGCATCCTTACTGCCGCTGTCTCCATATCCGGGACGATATTCCAGGTATCCATTTACCTCTTCCATATACAAGGGTACAAAACCGGAGAATCCCTGTACAATCTTATCCTTTACAGACGCTTCATAGGAGAACATCTCCGCCACAGAATGGCGTCCGGCGCAGGAGGCGGCCAGAAACAGGCCGATGTTTTCCTCCGGAGCGTCCCGCCAGCTTAAGTTCAGGCTCCGGGCGTCCCCCACGGCCGCCATCATAAAGAGCGCCTCTTCCATGGAATACACGCCGGCGGGCGGAGCGGCCTCCGGGCAGATCTGCCTTAGAAACTCCGCATAAACCGACTTCCAGATAGCAGCCTCCTCCCCCTTCAGGCCGCATTGGACGGAAAACTGCGCGATACACTGCGAGCAAAGATCCGCCAGATCACGGGAAACACCTTTCGCAGCATCCTCATATTTGCTTCGGTAATCACGATAGGATTTTCCCCTTTTCTTTGCTTCTATTTTTTCATCAATCTGACGGAAATGGAGAATCGTCTCCTCCATATACCTCTCCAGAGCACCTGTATCTCTATCATCCCAGACGGAAAAATTATATTCCTCTGTTTCATAGGGAAATGAAGAAATCAGGCTTTCCCAGGTTTCTCTTTCAAACAACAGTTCGTGTGTTCCAAGATAATAGTGTGCAAAACAAAAGACCATTAAGAATAACGCAATCAGGCACCAAACAGGACCCACGATCAGACAGGAAAGTATATCCGTATCAGAGATTCTTGAACCTGCAACAAAAAAATGGTATCATAAAGCTGTCAATAATTAAAGCATTTAACAATTCTCAATCAGGCTGTATAACCTGAACATATGGAACATATCAACCTATACCGTGATTCAAAATCAGAATTTCAATCAGGAGGACTACATATGAGCGTATACAAAATCACCTTCAGCCCCACCGGCGGCACGGAAAAAGCCGCCGCCTGCCTGGCCGCTGCCTTCGGGCAGGATATCCAAAGCATTGATTTAACCGACCCGGCCGCGGATTACGGCCGGATAATCCTCAGCCCGGACGACATCTGCATTACTGCCGTCCCATCCTTCGGAGGGCGCGTCCCGGCCGCGGCGGCCTCCCGTCTTGCAAAGATACAGGGCCGGGGAGCAAAAGCGATCGCAGCCGTTGTTTACGGAAACCGGGACTATGACGATACCCTGCTGGAATTACAGAACATCCTGGCCGGAGCCGGCTTTCGCTGCGCCGCGGCGGTCGCCGCTGTCGCGGAGCACTCCATCCTGCGCCAGTTTGCGCAGGGACGTCCCGACGCGGAAGATGAAGCGCAGCTTGGGGAGTTTGCGGGGAAAATCCGGGCCGCCATAGAGGCAGACAGCATAAACAGCCATATCGCGCTCCCCGGCCATACCCCATACAGGGAATACAAGGGCGTTCCCATGAAGCCCAGGGCCGGGAAAGGCTGTACCTCATGCGGGCTCTGCGCGCAGAAATGCCCGGTCCGCGCGATCCCGGCAGAATCCCCCTCACAGACGGATACGGAAACCTGCATTAGCTGTATGCGCTGCGTCGCCATCTGCCCCGCCCATGCAAGGAGCGTCAATCCCCTGATGCTGGCCGCCGCCGCGCAGAAACTGAAGAAAAGCTGTCAGGTGCGGAAGGGTAATGAATTGTTTCTTTGAGGGTTTGCGTTTCTACAACTGGGGATTTTTTCCTAAAAACCTTATCCATCAGGATATGCCATCCCCCTTTGCCGCCCTCTGCCGCAGACAATTCTGCGAAAAAGGGCGGCAGAGTTTCCGTTCATCTTTTTAATGTAATTTTATTTTTCCTTCCCATCCGTCCGGTTCAGCAAAGTCTAAATAATGATAATTTCTCTCATTCCACTCGAACGTATCATTATAAATATTACTTACTATTTCTATACTGTTAATCCGATTCATAATGCCTTTCTCTTTTTTAGAAATCAGTTGATCATAGATACGAATCTTCCTATAATCAATATCCATTAACCTTATTGCCACTAAATCAACCAGCAGCATATCTTCGCCAGCAATCAGAATTCCGCATTTTTTGGCTTTAGGTATTAAAGGTCCATTCCCTTCTCCGGCTATAATTCCATCAACAATACTAAAAAATCTCCGTTGAGGCGTATGTGTTATCCCTCCCTCTGTTGTCCCATAAACAATAATCTTATTTATATCTAAAACCGTTCTCCATAGCGTATCATTTCCATACCATGCGCCTGCCTTTATTTCACTATTCTTTATTCTCTTATTCTTTACAAATTTCTTTGAATTACTATAAAGGGAAAATATCAGCTTATACAAAAGTGACTTTACTTTATTCGGTCTTATAAGTAATTTTTCAATTAAAAAGCGGTTTGTATAATTGATTGCCTTATCCTTTTTATCAAGGGGTTCATATTCATCACCTCCGTCTTTTGGGTCGCCTAACCGGAAATGAGGCAGATAATTTTTATTTCCATTCGCACCGACAAAATTTTTATAATTTAATGTTACTCCGCCCTTCCGGTGTGTTTTCATTTTGGGCAGTGATATAATCACATCAGCATTTAAAACTGTATTAGAAATGCAATATTCATGACAACCTCTTGAATGGTGTTTTAATGTTTCTGTTCTGTCATAATCAGCGCCATAAAGTCTTTCCGGGTGCTCTATATTCATATGCTCGCTGAAATTTCCCAGGTCAAATATTGTATAACCAATCGGATCGCCGCCTAACTTTGATCTTGAGTTATCCAGTAAAACGCCATTTTTATATTCAAATCGCATCTGCCTGAGATCATACACCTCGATTTTAAAATCATAAGTTTCCCTATAATATTCAGCAATCGCACTCAAAGAAGATAATGCTACAATTTTATCAAAATCACACTCTCCTTCCGGCGCATCAGCAATGATGACTCTCCCCTCTCCCTCCAGCGCTTTGTAAACATAGTCAATAATGGCGCGTATAATTGAAGGATGCGTAATTACAGCCCAAATACTGTCCCCACCTCTGTTTTCATGCATGACGTAATTAGGCTTTAACAAAACCACATTCCCTTTACATATTATTTTCTTCAGGGGATTCCAACACGGGGTTCCATAATTTTCGTTATCGTAGCCTAACATATGGAGCAAATTCCGAACCATATCATAAACACGATTATCATGCTCTGAAATCGATCCATTATATTCCGGATATGGAATTCCCGGGTGAAATGGAGGTTCTACAGGATAATCAATCTCATTTTCCTCAATTTTAAATGCCACTTTACTATTCATATAATCACATTCTCCACAAAAATTCCATATCAGTTTTCCCATACAAATATAGAACACAAAATTGTGTTCATCCCGGCCCCATGCATTGTCTTTGTCACCCTGCTCCATTTTTCCATATATCACACCATATCCCAGGTCAGAACCGTATCCTCTTCCAAATCCCGCTTCACCGCCCTGCCGATCACGATCTCCATAAACTGCGGCGGAATGCCTGTTCCGGGCCGCTTGGCCGTCAGATCCCCTTCTTTAATCACTTCCCCTGCCTTCATGCGTCGGGTGAGCGCCAGCGAACGCCTTGCCTCGCGGCGCGGGACCGCCTCACAGGCCAGGACCGTCTTTTCCCCTTTTCCCAGCGCCTTCCCGAGCCGCTCAAAATTTGCGGCCGCCCTCTTAAAATCCTCCGGATCGCCCGCGTGGTAATGATCATTTCCCGGCAGGGTCTTATCCAGTGTAAAATGCTTTTCGATCACCTCCGCCCCCAGCATGTACGCCGCCGTCAGGATCGTCATCCTCTCATCCGGCGCCACATGGTCGCTGTAGCCGATCCGGACGTCCGGGAAATTCCTTTTCAGCGTCCGGATCACCCGCAGGTTCGCATCCTCCGGGGCCGTCGGATACGAAAGGACACAGTGCAGGAGCACGATATCCCGGCAGCCCGCCTCCTTAAGCGCCCGCACCGCCTCGTCCACCTCCGAGAGGTAGGCCGCCCCTGTGGAGAGGTACACTGCCTTTCCCTTTTTGCCAATATGGCGGATAAAAGGGAGGTTGCTCAGATCCGATGAGGAGATTTTATAAAAATCCACCATCCGCTCCAGATAATCCGCCGACGCGTAATCAAAGGGCGTGGACGTAAAATCCATCCCTTTGCTGTGCGCATACCTGCACAGCTCCCCGTACTCCGCCTCCCCGAAATGATCATGCTTTAAAAACAGCTCATACTGCGTTTTTGTCGGCTCCTTTGACGTGTCCCAGTACGCGGGGGAATTCTTTGAGACAATGGTCCCCGCCTTGTAGGACTGGAACTTGGCGCAGTCAATCCCCGCCTCTGCGGCCCTGTCGATATAGAGCTTCGCCGCCTCAAGCGGCGCGATGCCTAAGGCCCGCGCCGTGTCATAAAAATTGACGCCCATTTCCGCGATGATATATGGTCTTCCCATGCCTGTCCCTCCCGTTTATAAATTGTTGATTAACCCCATGACGCGTTTCCTGCCTCCCCTTAAATCATGGCCCAGCAGGGTATCCTGAAAGCGCTGCCGGCTCTTTTTCGGCAGCTTCAAGTACATATCAAGGCTGCTCTTTATGATCGCATCGTCCGGGTTTAGCCCGATATAGGTAAAGCCGTTTTCATTGCAGACAAAGCCGTGCTTTTCCTCACGCTTATTCTGCGCCAGCGCGATGGACGGAATGCCAAGGAGCGCCAGCTCATACCCGGTCCGTCCCCTTGATGTGATCCCGATATCGCAGCCGGACATCAGCTCCGGCATATTGGGGACGTCATGCAGGACCTCTATATGCCCATACCGGTTATAGCCAAGCAGCCTGTCCACGTTATATTTTGCCCTGCCCAGCACAACCACAAAGGAATATGCCCGGTATTCCGGCCCGCAGATCATTTCCAGGATCCGATCCGAATAGTTCTGCGGATCCGCCCCTCCAAAGGAAATGAAGACGCGCTCCACCCGTTCCCGGATGCGGATTGGCTTATAATACATAAAAGTCCTGCCGGAAATATAATACTTCTCCCCTGCCCTTACCTGCGGCAGGGCCGCTTCGCTGTACAGCGCGTTGAACACCAGATCCGCTTTCGCAATCCCCTCGCCGTCGTCTTCAAAGTTCACAATCTTCGCGTCCGGCAGCACGGAGCGCAGGCCAATCATATAGTCAATGGAGGTTGTGAGAATATCGTTGATAAACAGCGTGTACCGCTCTCTTTTACAGATACCGAACAGCTCGGCAATCCCGTCCACCCCCCTCAGATGGTGCGTGGTGTTCCCAAACACAGTGGGATCCGTCTGGTTGATATCATAATAAATATCCGGCTTTACATAAAATTCGTCCGCTATTTCAAGGGCCCGGTAAATATGCCCGATCCCGCGCCGGTTATTTCCGTTTACATAGATCGCAACCTTTGGCCTGTTCAAAATGAAGGACACATTTCTCAAATCCCCAAATGTATCGATATCCTGGGCCTCGTCCTCCGGGAGCTCAAACACATCGATCCTCTCCCCGATCCGGGAAGAGGGCGTGACCACAGACGCCTTTGAGATGACAAAAGCGCCTGTCTCCATGTAACACGGAGGAAGATACTGCCGGTTCAGCCGTTTTTCATAATTCGGAACCTTTTTTCCGTCCTTTATCCCCCAGGACAGGCGAGGCGCATTGATGGCAGAAATCACCGTATCCAGCTCATGAGCCAGCGCGTACCGCACCGCGCGGTCCAGCGTCTCCTTTTTAAGCGTCGGCGATGTGGGCTGCATGGTGATAATATAGTCCCAGCTCTCATCCTGCGGGATCGCGTCATATATCACGGCATCCAGCGTTGCCTCGTCGCCGCACAGGGAGGCATCGCGCCGCCGGACCGCGACCCCCATCTGCCTTGCGATGATCCCCACCTCCGGGGAATCGGTTGAAACGACGATATCCGTTATGTATTCTGAGTTTATCGCGTTTTGGATCGCATAAAAAATCAGCGGATGGCCGCTGACTATACGGATATTTTTATTGGGAATTCCTTTGGAACCCGCCCTTGCGGGGATAACTGCTAATATTTTCATGTCTTTAACCTTCATAAAATATATGAATCCTTAATATTCTGCACAATAAATCTCTGTTTTCCTCTCACAGTCCTCTCAATCGAATTGACATACTCAAATTCCACATCGAGCGAACTTCCAAATTTTTTCTTTATTTCGTCCATGATCCCCTTTTCATCGTCTGCCCTATATTCTTTATTTTTTACTATTTTCAATATACAGATTCCCGGATCATTTTGAACAAATTGATAATTCATTACATTTTTGAATATATCGCTGTGCATATTCATTGCTGTCATTGATATTTTGTTTCCCTGAATGCCGATAAAAAGCTCCTGCGTCCACCGGCCGGATATCTGATTTAACAGGATATAATGCCTCCCGCACTTACATGTCTGGTTGTGGCTGTACGAGGAATAGTCCCCGGTTTTATATCGAATAAAGGGCATAACCTCATTGTCAAATCCAGTGCACACAATCTCGCCAGTCCTGTCCGGTTCCTTAATAACGTCCCCATTTTCATCAATTAATTCCAGATAACCATATTCGCTCTGTACATGATACTTATCTGAATATTCACACCACCCTGCAATTGCCGAGCATTCACTGTGTCCGTAAAAGGTAAAGCATCTGGCCCTTAAATATTTTTCAATCTTTTCCTTCTGGCCCTCATATAAATTCTCTGAAGTGACGAGTATTGCCCTTAATGACCCTTTGAATTCTATTTGATTTCTTTCTATATAATCACATAAAATTAATGCAGAGGATGGGTAGGTATGTAAATACTCAATATGTTCCGACACAATTTTGTCTAAAATGAGAGAAATATTTTCATCGGTTAGATGATAGGTATCGAAAACGAGGCATCTATGCTTATAGTCGTATTCCCATAAGCCGCCATTTTTGATAATCTGATTTCTTAGCTGAGCTATTTTGGATTTTCCTCTTTGATAGCCTGTCCTCTCCCATATAGCATTGACGAATGGAATCTCTCTCTCAAAATATGCATTCTCTCCCATGTAAAATCTCAATTGTTCCCCGGTTGTTCCGCCTGTTGTCTGCAATCTTATCTTATTTTGTGACGCTTGATCACTGAGTATGTTCTGAGCATTGTGCAGAATTACAGTTTTATCCGTAAATGGAACCCGCCCAATATCGTCAACGGAATGAAAATGATAAGGATCAAACCCGGCTCTGGTAAATGAAGCTCTGTAAAACGGGATATGTTCATACGAATAAATGAGTGTTGATTTCAATTTATCAATCTGATATTGATCCATTTGTGCTCTGCTCCACCATTGCGACTGCTTCAGCAGCCTGGTGTACTGTCTGTATCTGCTCCCATACTTTACAGAATCCGGTATTGCTCCCCATATTGAATCAATCCCCCCCTTTAATAAACCGGGGCTGTGATCATATAAGCTCTTCATTTTATTAAAACCAATCATTTCTGATACCCCTTTTAGACCCTAACGCAAACTTTATATAGAACAAATAACCAATACAATAACACAGGATTACAAGATATCTTATTACAGCCATATCGCGTAAAAGTTCTGCTGATATAAAGCCAGAAAAAACAATAAAAACCGGCGCCCTGTATTCGGCAATTCTGATATTGTAGCCCTTCATTATTTTTCTTGCCGCTATCTCATGAAGCAGCCAAAGCACCATATAAGATACCGCTGTAGCAAATGCAGCTCCCTCTATGCCGAACTCTGGAATCCATATCCGATTCAGCAGAATATTTAACAATGCAGTCGCAATGGTTGCCGGGGCTACATAATTTGTATTTCCGCATAACTGCTCATAGGAAAGCGGAAAACGGTATAAAAACAGAAAAAATATTCCAAAGGCAATATAATTAACGCATGCCGTCCCGCTCCAATATTCCTTTGACGACATCAGGCGCATCAGTTCAGGAGAAAGCAGCATTAAACTGTTAAAAATGATTGACACCGTTACTGTATAAAACAAAAAATATCTTTTGATTTCTTCACCTGATCGCTCCCTGGTCTTTTTATAATACCAGGGATTCCAGGCATCTGCGCATGCGTCTGCAAACGCTAAAACTACGATACCAAGACTGTAAGCCACGCTGTAAACCCCCTGCTGGCCGCTCCCCAGCTCTTTTATTATAAAAATCCTGTCAATATTTCCATTGATATAATTTGCAATCAAATGCGGTATCAGAGGTAATCCAAATTTCAACCCAAATCGGATGTCCCTGATAAATTCTTTTCTGTTATCAAGCGGCCTTCTGTAAAAATATACAAGGATATAGACTGAGACGGCGGTGCATACTATAGTATTCCCCATTATCCTTCCCATACTTTTCAAATCACACTGCCAGGTAAAATAGAGGCCAAACACGACGGTGAAAGCTGAATAAATAACAGAAAACAGGGCTCTTTCTTTCGCTTTCCCAACTGCAATACAATAGCCTGAATACATATTTACCAGACACAAACTAAATGCGTAGATGTATAGCAGGATAAAGTAATCGGGCTTTATCTCTGCTATTTTACAAATCGGGAGCCGGAAAATAAAACATATGGCAAAAAAAACACCGGCAAAGAAGCTGCCTGCACGGATCATGCCTGCCATATAGCTGTCAAACCGATTTTCTCCCCGATTCATTTTTGCTGATACCAGGCCGGATGACAACTGGAGGCATAGAAACGTTGACAACAATTGTCCCCAAAGAAAAAAATTTGAGACTTCTCCGTACTCAAATGCGCTCATCATCCTTGTAAAAATTGGCATACTCAGAAAGGAAATGGCCTTGGTAATAAATGACGCGATAACAAACAATATTGAGTTTTTCAAAAAATCATTTATCTTCAGTTTATTAACCACTTTTTTTAAATCGTACCTCACAGACAGCCTCATCCTTTTTATTATCGTCACAAATAATCATCAATCCCATCCCCTCCTGGAGCATATTTAAAATATTCTCTATATTTTTCATTATAATTTTCCAGAAAGCCTTCAAAATCATTCAGGATATCGACCAGTTCCTTTGGGGAGCGGATAACCGGGTTGATCTCACAATAACCAATATCATTATTCTCTATGTAATATCGGTTGATCCCATTAAAATCAATAATAATTGCAGGTACATGCATCATGACTGCTTCAAATATGACGGAAGATGTCATTGATAAGATTGCGTCCGAAGAACGTATGATTTCTTCCACAGATCCATTAACGATCTGCATCTCATCATACCGCTCCGTCAGACTTTCAAATTGTTCTTTTAAATTCTGCCTGTAATGTAATTTGAGATTCAGATTAATATCAAGTTCATTCGATATGAGACTCTTCATTATCTCCTTGAGCGCATATATATAGCGTTCTGCATAATGATCTGCCTGTGTAAATACGGTTAATGTCCTTTTCTTATTTTTTATGCCCCCTGTATGCCTGAATGGCACATAGTATTGATAAGATTCATCATACATTTTATATAATTCATACGTCTTTTTTGCATATAAATAGTATTTATCCGCCAAATGTAATTCCGGATATAATATCCGGGTCATAAGCACATACTGGAAATTGGCATGCTCTATCTTTGCCGCCCTGGCTGCCTCATGAACCGCAGTGATATCCTTTCCAACCGTCATATCTGTTATCACATACGATGGCCTTTTAATCAATGAAATAAGCCTCAATGTCTCTGTTATTCTTTTCTTTTCGCACTCTGCCTCAAACACAGCCGGAAAATACCCCTTTATTACATCCTCCAACCGAAATTCCAGATTTTGGTTCTTATATCTCAATCTGATGACATCTTGCTTACAGCATTTAGAAGCCCTTTTTATTCTCAAATATAATGCCACGATATAGCCAAATCCTGCTTTTACCAATACAGCGCTTCTGTTAGCATCGCTCTTTATACGCCGGTTACATATATAAAGCGGTTCATATTTACAACTATTTGAACATAATTTCATAAGATGAGTATATTGCAACGGTAAATTTGCGATACATACAATTAAATCTCTGCCATTTCCATACTGTGCTTTATTGATATAGGCAGATAACCTGTAATCTCTGGCAAGCATATAAAACAGGCTCCAAAAAACAACCGCCTGGTTTCTTATATGGCAAAATATCCGCAATCCAACACCGGATCGAGCTTTCCACCTCACTCTGCATATCTTCTTAAAATAATCATAAATATATCGATTGCAGAGCCATGCAGACGAATAAAATCTCTTCTCTCCTTCACCTTCCGCGAATAGCGTTGTTACAAACTCTGTTTTACTGCCTCCAAAAAGGACTATCTCATTCACCTCATATGCTGCCAATATATCTTCGATTTGGTAAATGATTCTGACAACTGGAAATATCAGTCCTACTGCTATTTCATTTTTTATTAATTTATAATGTGCAGGAAGAATTGATAACGCTTCGTTTATATTTTTGTACAAATCACGATCACACATGGAAGCATTCCACAATTCGGTATATATTATCTTTTTTGCTCTGATTTTACAGTCATAATCTGTAAGTATAATATCTGATGCATAATCATCATCTTCCGTTTTTATACCATGAAATAATACGATCAACCGCATACTCATTCCTCTGTCACTGACTTACATACTACAGGTGATAGACCCCTTCTATATCGCACACATTGTGTGTATCAAATATTACCTTTCCTCTCAGTCTTTCCATATTTTCTATAATCTCATTGTGCTTAACCATGATTACAACCATATCAATGCTATCCAGAAATTCATCTAAACTATGGAACTGATTCTTCACTACATTTTCAGTAATAAATGGGTCATATACCTTTAATCCCTCTGCCAGATGGCGTTCCTGCGATTCCAGTAGCTGCAACGTAGGCGACTCACGCATATCATC
Organism: Otoolea muris; assembly: GCF_943193115.1. Classification (NCBI taxonomy): domain Bacteria; kingdom Bacillati; phylum Bacillota; class Clostridia; order Lachnospirales; family Lachnospiraceae; genus Otoolea; species Otoolea muris. The sequence goes on along the minus strand of NZ_CALPCY010000011.1, from coordinate 12,748 downwards.
TACATTTTCTTTATATGTAAGTCCATATAAGCCAACCCGCTTAATATCCCTTATCTCTTTTTCTTTCATAATCTCATAAATACGATTAAGAACAAAATCAGGCATATTGTCATTCGTTTTCATAGACTCGTCAATTACTTTTGCAAGCGACGGGTAATCTCCCACTAAAAACCAGGGATCCACCGATATGCAATGCCCCCCTACGCCCGGCCCCGGCTGAAGAATACTCACTCTTGGATGCATATTACAAATGCGTATAATCTCATAGATATCCATATTATCATGGCGGCATATCTTGGCAAGCTCATTTGCAAAAGCTATATTTACTGCGCGATATGTATTTTCCACAACCTTCGTCATTTCAGCCGTTCTGATATCTGTAACAACGATCTCCCCATGGCAGAAAGAGGCATATAGTTCCTTTATCCTCCTTCCCACCGCAACATCGTCCGCTCCTATGGTTCGGTTATTATTCTTCAGCTCATAGATCATATTTCCTGGTATAATCCGCTCAGGCGCATGTACAAGGTGTACATCAAAACCACATACCAGCCCCGCCTCCTCAATGAGCGGCCTGATAAACTTATCAATTGTGCCAGGTGAAACCGTGGATTCAATTACAATCGTCGTCCCTGCAGGGGCAATTTTCAGCACCCTTCTGACCGCATCTGCTACATATTCCGCATCAACCTTTTTGCTGAATTTATCGTATGGAGTCGGCACTGAAATGATATATGTATCTGTTGTCTTATATTCGGTTGTAAATTTAATCCCTGAAGACACAGCAGCGCTGAACAGCTCCTTCAGTCCCTTTTCCTTAAACGTCACATGTCCCTTATTTAGCGTTGCGATTCGTTCCTGATCATAATCTGTCCCTGTCACCTCCACGCCATGCGCAGCCATCATTAGCGCCGTTGGCAGCCCTATGTATCCCATTCCTATTACATTAACCATTTCACTGAATTCTCCTTATCCCATAGCATAGTTTAAATGAATGAAAGCGTCACTGTTGATCTGTCTTCCGGCATAGCAAGCGCTATCATATGAGAAGCGATCCTCATGCCATATTCAGGAGAAATATTGCAATCAATAACTTCGATCGGTACATCCGCCTGAAAGCGCGCTTTCACTCCCTCTTTTATCAACTGTAGATGGTTTTTATTTTTCTCTATTTTCGTATCAGGAGAGACAAAAAATCTTGCATACACTTTACTGTTAGCATGTCCCCCGTCTCTGGCAATCCCATCCTCAATGACTATTTTATTGGCATTGCATATCGTAATCGTCCGCCTGTGAATATAACCAGTATCGTATTGAAACAGCGCTGACACGCGATCATTACAAAAGTCCAATAATCTGGCTGCGCATTTTCGTTCACAATATTGCCAATTATTTTGGATTGTATTCTGTTCAAGCTCCTCAATCGCCACAGTATTATTTCTATCCGTTTTTAAATTGCCTAATCGGTTCCTGTTATCCGCAATGTATAAATAAGTTCCTGCATTTATAAAAAAGAGCAGACCCCTGAATGCAATTTCAACTGACAATTGGTCATTATGCTGATGCACGCCAATCCATTTATTTTTTTCCCTGTCCCTTATCTCGTCGCATCGGATGGAAACAGCCGCCTTCTCCTGGTTTAAACAGGCAAGCCCAAAATATGGAGCATAATAACAGGATTTTTTTTCCTTTTTCTCAATATTCAGCAGCCTGCAGAGGACGTGTATCAGGCTGATATCCCTGCCGGAATATTCAAAGTAGGCGGGCAACGCCAAAAGCCGTCCTGAATCATTGTCTCCAAAACCATACATAGAATTGCCGACTGAAGCATTGACGCAAAAATCATACATTCTCTTCGCATAATCCAGAAACTCCCTGTCTCTCATCTCCCTGTTAAAATAGAGGAATAATAGAAATGATTCTGTTACATATCTGTGGTAATACGTCGATCCTTCATACAGCGCCCCATCTTCTCCAATCATCTGGCCCATCAGTCTTCTCAATTCTTTCAGTATATAACCTTTTAATCTCCGGAATTTCGTCTTATTCTGTAAGGAATTTATCAGCCATAATATTCCCAGCAGATCAAAGAAATAATGATTTGCGGAATATCTTATACCAAATTCCGGATTTCCTAAAATATATGTAAGGCAGCTTCTGAGATGCCTTCCCACTATGTTACTTTCATATAGCAGCCGTTCATCCGCCTGCCTTATAGAAACTATTATATTAATTAAATGTATGGAAGCCTCCATCGCATTTTTATTGCAAAAAAAGTCTTTGTTTCTTTCTGTCAGACCCTGAATATACTTTAAGATCTCATGGGAATTTCCAGCTCCTGCTGCTAATAAGGGAAGATGATGCCCCCGATCCTGCTCCCAGCCGTATTTTATATCCTTTATATACTCATTCGTATTATAGAATAATATTTTTCTCTCATTACTTTTTATTTTACAGATATCATTTTCTAAATTCCCATCATACAGATCTGTATATTTTATACAATCTCCTGATAAACTATACTGAGCTGCCGCAATGCCCCCAGCGTAACATGCAAAGCATTTCCATCGGATCTTTTTCAGCAAAAATGAGAGGACATCCATAAAAAAGCCCAGGCCCGATGTTTTACTGTTTTTTATAATAAATACCATTGCCTCTCTATATCTGTTCACTGTTCGCATTCTCCATGATCTTCTTTCCCGTCTTTTCCATAATGACAGTACAGGCCCAAAAAAACAAAATTAATTCCGGTTCAAATCTATGCAGATTTACATATAACAGCTTTACTGAATATATGACCACACAGCATACGGCAAATTTATATTCTCTATCATAATGCTCCAGCTTAAACAGGCTTTTATATGATTTTATTACAGGAAAAACTGCCAATATAAAAAGCGCTATCCCGCCCTTGAAAATAAAATTGGACCAGCCAATATGTAACGCCGGATTCAGTGTCCCTAAAGTGCTGTGCGCTCCCCAAAATCCCCTCCCTAACAATGTATATATAAAACTCTCATTACAAAAATAACTCCGGCTCTCTATTACTCTGTCGAATTTCCATATACTGGATAAAAAATCCATTCTTTGGAACATTTGCTTCGTCATTTCATACAAAAAAGAATTCTGGAGAAGAAAACATGCGGTTAAGCCTATGCATAGTATAAATACTCCAATCCGTGTGAGACGACTGCCGCCAGATCGATTTTCCTTATATAAAATATATAAAACCATGAATAGCAATAACGCAGAATCCACAATTATAAATCGTTTCAAAAAAATAAGATTGAATATAATTCCACAAATCCAGTAGGCTACGGCGACTCCCCTTTTTTTACGGTTTAAAAAGCTGTACAGAACGACAGGGATCAAAGCCCAATATATGCCTCCCCAGAAAAATATATTTGTCCATACATATCCTCTGCGGATTGCGACAGTCAGATCGATATGCTGTGTGGCTATCATCAGAACCATCACCGCAACTCCTAAATAGGGGATAACAGACAGAAGGCGCTCCCAGATTTCAAATCTCTTTTGAGTAAGAATACCCCCTGCAAGTATCCCAAAATAAATCACTCCGGTAAAAAAATCCTTTTCCACACCATGAAAAAGCAGACACAAAACAGACCACATAAATATAAAAATAAACAACAGCAGTTCTGCTGTTGAATATGAATTTCTTTTATATTTTGACCGCACGCAAAGGAAAAAACAGAATACCGCATAACCTGCAGCTATGATTCGGTAAATAAGCACCGCTATTCCAATCTTAGAACCGCTGTAATATTCAATGATATTTTCAAAGCTGAGCACTAAAAGAAAAACTACTATGAGTCTTTCTGATAGGCTTAATCTCTGATTTATATGTATTGTGCTTTTCATGCTATCACCATTTTTATTTTAATATTGACTCCGCTATTTTTGCAGGGTCGAAATCCGGCACGGAGTTATATATTACCCCGTCCGAATCATGTTTAATAATTACGTCAACTGCTCTTTGTATATCCTCACATGTATTTTCAGCGAAAACAAACCGATTATATTTTGAAAAATAGTGGAACAGTTTTTCCTTTTCTCCATCTAAAATAAACAAAACCGGTTTATCTGTCCCTGAATATTGATATATTTTTCCTGGTATCTGGGTTCCGGAACGATTGCTGATATGTACCAATATATCTGCCTTTGACTCAATCTCCTGCACTCTGTCCTGACTCATACGCGGAAGAACCTGTATATTCGCCGCATTCTCCAGACACAGATCACTGATTCCGCAAATTGTTAATTCTACGTCATGGCTCATTGCATAATCATAGAGCGGCCGTATATTCCTTATATGAGAGGAAAAATCGCCGCAATATGCAAGTTTCACCCTTTTCCCTTCCAAGCGCCCACTGTCTTTCACAGAACCTTCTTTTCTGAGATATGGTATAGGATACCAGGTCATTTTATCAGCACACTTTTTATATATGTGTTTTTGCATATCCAATGTAAGAGGAGAAACATAGATTACCTTTTCTGCTCCATCAAGTAACTTTCTCTCTTCTTTTTTAATCCGTTTTTTCATCCATGCCTGCCTGCGCGATATATCATTTAAAAAAGGATCGCCCCATATCTGGATCCAGCGGACAAAAATATCCCGGTTTCTGCGAAGCCATTCATACACAAATAGGTGAGAGGATTTAGGATCAGAGGAAGATATGATAACGTCAAATTCCTTCATATCCAGCTTAAGCCTTCCAGCATAACCTACGATCCCCTTTAAGTTATCATATACATTAAAATAATCCCAGATTTTATATAACTTCTTTCTGATTTCAATGAAAGTTCGTTTGCCCCTCAGTCCTTTTGCAATCGATTGTACGCCGCCAGTCTTCAGATAATGAACCTTCAAACGTTCGGGCAACATACTCGAATCATAGGAACTGTGGTTGTTATCCGGCTCGGTCGTAAGCAGGGTGACATCATTTCCATTTTCAATCAGCCCTTCTATCGTCGCTCTGTTCCGGATTGATGCAGATGTATTGATCTCAAGAGGTCTGGATGCCACATATAATATCTTCATAATAAGAAAATCCCCCTATATTTGGCTTTTCAAGAGACTGTAGCACCTGACTATTTCAAAAAATATAGCCAGCAAAAGCCATTGATTATGATCACATAAAAAATAATAGCTCTTCCAAACCCACCCCATATCAGAAATCTCCGCCTTGTCTTTCCATTTTTCATATCCTCTGTAACGCAAAACTCTTTTTATCTCTTTACATCTCCTTTTAAAGGAATAATCCGCCTGTGAAATATACAGTAATATGGAAAACCTGTCCAACATGATACGGTTAGCCAGATTAACCAGATTCCCGTCCATCCCATTTACTGTTATAAAATGTTCCATCCTTTTATATACATTCAGTCTTCTGCTAAAATAATTCTCTTTGAATGTATGAAGAAAAGACAACATATTGGATTTATTATAGTGATAATAGGTTTCCGATGTATATACGATCTTTTGTTTAACATTGTACATTGCCTGTATATTAAACCATCCGTCCTCCAGCCAGATTATCTTTGTATCTACAAACCTTATATCTTTCAGAATGGTCTTTCGGTAAACCTTTCCCCAGCACGTATTCAGCCTGTCCATTTCAAGAGGTTTAATAGGGCCATTATCCGATACGGGACCTATCAGCTTTCTTAAAAGATATTCTCTTACATCAGAATTCTCAAATGTTATCCGTTTTCCGGGAAATAACTCAGTAACTATGTTCTTCGACGGATATTCCTTTATAAACGGAAAAAAAACAGCGTCCACATCGTCATCAAAATTTGCCGCCAGTTTTTCTAACGCATCCTTCTCCAAATAGTCATCACTGTCAACAAATGTAACCAGATCACCGCTGCAGGCATCCAGCCCTTTATTTCTTGCCACAGACGGGCCCTGATTCTCCTGAAAAATCAGCTTCAGCCTGTCCTCCGTCTTTCCTATCCGTTTTAAAATATTACCGGTCTGATCGTCTGATCCATCATCAATTACAACAATTTCAATATCATTGTAAGTTTGCCCCGTGAGACTTTCCAGACATCGCTCTATATATGCCTCGTTATTATAAACAGGTACAATTATACTAATCCTCATTATATCTCCTTAAAGCGATTCTACAGCGGAAGATTATAATTGCCTGTTTATCACAGGTTTCATAAATTCGCCTTGATCTCTCTCCATATTGATTGCTATACTCGTTATTAACCCCCCAGGTTTACAATCATTTATCACAATCCGCTCCCCATATGGTATGTCAAATATAAGTGCATCATAACGAATGTAATTCTCCTGTAAAAACCGCTCTGTTATATTACGGTATTTTTCTTTTCTTGATGTAAGAATAATAATATAATCTTCTGCTGGAATACTGTCAATAAAACTTCTGGCTCCGTTTAATAAGCTGTCTGCTCCATCTATCTTATAGCCATTATGCTTTACAAGCGTGCCGTCCAGATCCAGTATCCAGGTATGTCCTAATGAGGATAATACGATTTCCTTTGCTCTATTCATATTTACCTTTTCATATAATGCAAAAATAATTTTCTGTATTTTCTCTTTATAATTCCAATATCCATCATATTTACCGCGATATCCCTGGCGTTTTTTCCATATCTTTCAAGCATCTCTTTATTTCTGTAAAGCTTTAATATTTTTTCCGCCAATATCGCTGCGTTATTTCCTTCTACATATTCTCCTATACTGTATGTATCTATCAGACGCCGCAAATCTCCGTCTTTACCTCCAATGCCGATTAACGCCTCTCCACATGCCATATAGCTGAACGCTTTGCTTGGATATGCAATCATTGAATTGACCTCATTTTGAGCTACAATTGCAATATCGCCGCAGGATATAGAGTAAACAAACGTTTCCGCTGGCTGCAGAGGAAATAATAATACATTTTTCGGAGAATATCTTTCTATATATCTTTCAACAAGCGGCCTTTTTAGTCCATTTCCGATAAAAATAAATACTATTTCATCAATTTTTCTTAATTGTTTTGCCGCCTTAAGGATAATCTCAATATTATGCCCTGCCCCCATATTTCCGGAATATAATACAATAAACTTATCATCCAGGCTATTGTTAATCCGAAACAAATTCTCTTTTTTCCCAATCGGTTTTAATTGTTCTGTGTCAACTCCAAATGGCAAATCTATTATCTTTACCGAACCTTTAATGCTTTTTTTAATTAACTCTGCTTCGGCCGGCCCATTTGCAAGCATCATATCGTACTTATTGTAATTTGCATTATTCCAGCAATGCCATATTTTGCACACCATCTTTGCAAAAATGTTTTGAAAGCTGCTCTCGATTACCTGCGGATATATATCCCAATGCGTAAAAATTACCGGGACATGGAAATCCCTTTTCAGTCTTAACCCTATCCATATATTAATAGGAGGATTTGACGAAACAAAAATTAAATCATAATGGTTTCCTTTGTTGTCTTTCCTCCAATTCTGCATAAAGCAAAAAAATTTTACCCAGCTTATAAACCGGCTCTTTATGGTAGTTTCATCATAAACAGGCGCTCTCTGTATTTCCGCTCTTACGCGGCTGGAAGTGATAATATCTATTTCTGCAATGCCGTCAAGAGCTTGTTCTATAACATCGTAGAATTGCTTCTGTATCACCTGTGAAACTACAAGTACTTTTTTTAATTCAAAATTCCGGGACATCCCTTTTCTCCTTCTGATGTTTCAGTTTACATCCTATCGCGCCTCCAGGATGATTCGGCCTGAAATCCTTATCCACTGTAAGATTTAACCGTTTCGCCAATTCTATTGCTATCGTTTGCAGCACAATCAGATTAAGCGTTGTTGAATTATTAGGAACGATATCCCATAAATCACCCTCATGTTTCAAATTAATAATTATCTTTTTATCAAACATATCTGCTAATTCACTATGCTGATTAAAACTGAGAAGCCAGAGCTTCACACCATCCCGTCTTTTTAATAAATCCACCAGATAAACTGACTCGGCTGTAGCGCCGCTTTTAGTAAGAATCATGACCAGATCGCCTGGTTTAACCATACCCATATCGCCATGAACCGCTGAATTTGTGTGTAGAAATCCTGCATTTAGCCCTAATGATAACATTGTACCGACAAACTTATCACATATCGGTACATTTTTGCCTAAACCAGAAGCAATAATTTTATATCCATCCCGCAGCGTCATTTCACACTCTGAAAGCAAATGTTCCATCTGCCGCTTAGAAATCGTTTTCAAAGCATCCTCAATCAGCTTGCTGTTTTTCTCAAAATAAGGAAATGCGCTTTCCATTTCAAATGCTTCTTCTAAATAATACAATCCCATATAAAATGCCCCGCAGATAGAATCGTAATCCTCCCATGCATATGTAGTCAGTGAAAGCCATGTAATTGCCAGAAATAGTTTCATCTGACTTCTGCTAACTTCACTCTTTAGCAAATCAAAAAACTCATCCTCCAGCCTTTCCCAGCCATTTGACCTAATATCCAGACGCACGCCATCCTCTTTGATGTCAAGAGTGAATCTTTTAAGGTTGAATTGATCGTAATTGCTAATTAATGAGTAATAAATTTTCACCCAATCATACGCTGCATCGCCATAAAATTCCGTATTGCCAAAATATCCTCTTGGATCAATAAGAACAGGGGTATGATCTACCCGGAGCATAATATTACTAAATGTACAATCTCCATGTATCAGGGCAAACTTATCCGGCATATACTGCATTACCATACGCTCAACTTCTTCCTGATGATAAAGAATATTACGGCATGGCCTGCCGTTTATTGTCACAATCTTATCCTTTGCAAACGGAACCAGATTCCATACTTTCTTTAATCGCTCATAAGTTTTACCAAGATATGCGTCATAATAACTATCCCGCTCTGCGGGCATACTTTCCAGATGATGAATATTGTCTAAACAATGAATGAGCGCGCGTAAAATTTGTTTTTTTTCCGCGTCAGATATAGATGAATACTCATATATATTGTTTCCATCAATCCTCTCCATACAGAGCGGTCCATAGCTGTAAATAACCGGAAGATTCCCAACCCCTTTTTGTTGTAATTTTTGATACCATGCAACTTCACGTTCAGATAATTTTATGCCTTGTTCATCAATTCCCCGTTTGTATACCCGATCTCCTTCTATTCTCAGTTCATTAAACGGGCGGCATTTAATTTTAGGCAGCTTATCCCACTCACTGTACAGACCATACTCATGTGCTTTTAATAATGGCTGAACACTAAATTTATATCTCCGGTCTCTAAGCCACTTGACAAATTCCCCATCTTTCGGAACTCCTTCTAAACATGATTTATCCTTAAAAATAAAATATCCGGCAACTCCGCATTCACAACTGCGCTCCTCTATGAATTCGTGATTCTCATACTTCCATCTGCATGGAAAATCTCTGGAAATTCCAAGAACATTTTCTTTTGTGTCCAATAATTCACAATCATCAGCAAGAATGAGATCACACCAAATAAGCAGCAAGCGCTCATTTTGAGGAACAAATGAAACAGCCTCCGCAAGCCCTGCGCAGGTGCCCGTATGTCCTGACGCACACACCAACTTATATTTTACATCTGCAAATTCATATAAATACCTTTTTAAAACATCGTATTTATAATCACCAATAATAATAAACTTTTTATCGGGATATTTTCTGAATAAATGGAAAATCATCGGCAGATTATTTACGGGAACCAAAGCTTTAGGTTTATTTTGTGTTAACCCCCCCATCCTTGTTCCTTTACCACCGGCCTGTACGATTATATAATCCAGCATATAGCAACGCTCTCCTCAATAACTGCTTATAACTTCTGATAAATAGTCTGTCTCACTCAAATTTATCTAAATTCCGGACAATCTCTGCTCATAATTTTAGCAGGAATACCAACATACTTTCCCCTTTTTCTAATATCCGATACAACTACGGCCCCAGCTCCTATCACACATCTGTCACAAATCCTCAAATTGTTGCTGATCGTTGCTCCGGCTCCTATCCATGCTGCATTCCCTATCACAACATTTCCCGCCACATGCGCCCCCACCGCTATATGCACATAATCCCCCAGCATACAATCGTGATCAACCGACGACGATGTATTGATAATGCATCCGCCGCCAATCACCGTCCCGGGATTGATCACGGCTCCGGCCATCATCACCGAACCGGCCCCGATTCTCACTTCATCCCCTATCACCGCGTCAGGGTGGACTAAGGTAACAGGCGTCCCACCGGCATACTCGAGCTTCTTTTGAAGCGCCTCCCGGATCCCGGCGTTCCCAACCGCGACAAAAAATTCAGACGGTATACGCATTTCATCCACAAGCCGCCTGAAATCGGCCGCTGTCCCAATGACCGGGTATTTCCCGCAATTTCTTAATTCCCTGTTGTCATCAAGGAACACTATCTCCCTATATCCGCGCCGCCTGGCCACATCGGCCGCCACCCTTCCGTGGCCGGAAGCGCCGATTATCACTAATCTCCTCATGACGCCCGCCTATGCCGCTGTGGCAGGCCGCCTGATGAATGGATTCCCACAGCGCAGACCTCCCAGCAGTCCTGTTCCCTCCCGGCCAGATAACCACAGTCCCCCAGAACCTCATATCCGCCCGCCAGGCTCCCGTGCCGCGCCCTGTCATCGTCAATAAAACCGCAAATCCTCCAGACAGGCGCAATACGGTTGATCCGCTCTGCCAGCCATGCGGTCTCCCTGCCAAAGCCGCCTGCGCCGATCACATATAAATCTCTCATTTTGTCGCCGCCTCACTCGTATCCCATAAACATCGTCTATTATGGACCCTGATACACTGTCTGCAAATACAGCCTTTTTCCACCGCTTGAAGCCCTGCCTGGCTACTCTTTCACGCCGCCCGGGCGGCTGCCTGTAAACGCCTCCATCGTCGCAGACGAAGCCGAGGAGATCCCCTCCCGCTTCATCACAACCAGCGCTGTCTGAAGCAAAATCCTCACGTCCCCTGCAAAGGTGATATGATCCACATACGTTATATCTTCCTCAAACTTCTCTTCCCAGGAAACCGCGTTCCTCCCGTTTACCTGCGCCAGCCCGGTAAGGCCGGGCCTGACCTCATGCCTCCTGGCCTGACGCCCGTCATACCGCCCCAGATACTCTGCCAGAAGCGGGCGGGGGCCCACAAGCGACATATCCCCCCTCAGGATATTCCACAGCTCAGGCAGCTCATCCAGGCTTGTGCTCCTGAGCTTCTTCCCAAAAGCCGTCAGCCTCCTGTCATCTGCCAGAAGCTTCCCGTCCCTGCCCCGCCGGTCCGTCATGGTGCGGAACTTGTAAATCGTAAACAGCTTCCCGCCCAGGCCCGGGCGTTCCTGTCTGAACAGTACCGGCGATCCAAGCCGGAGCCGCACAAGAAGCGCTGTCACCGCAAGCGCCGGCCAAAACAAAACCAGCGCCATACCGGCCAGGACTGCGTCCAGCGGCCGTTTAAAAAACGCCTCATACACTCCAAAAGGAACATGTTCCCCCACTGACTCTGCCCGTTTTCTCCGCTTCCTGAACGCCCTGTATGTACAGACCCCGGCCGCTGCGCCGGCTAATGCGGAAAGAATGGCTGGCAGAAAAAGAAAGCCTCCTTCTCCGGCCCCCCGGCTGCCTCTCCCATTCCCCATCTCTTCATCCTTCTCCCTTTAATCTGTCCTTTGCCATCCCGTTCCGTCCTGCCCTGCCGCATGCTTACCATATGTCCCGCCTCGCGTCCTGTGCTATTCAAAACACCTCCGCACAATCTCCATCACCCTCTCCTGCTCTTCTTCCGTCATCTTGTGGTCCGACGGCAGGCACAGCCCCCTTCTGAAAATATCCGCCCCCGCGTCCGGCGTTCCCGCCCCTTCCAGGTACGCGTTGCTCCGTCCCCTCCCGGAGCCGGAAACGGTCACGAACGGGTTCATCCGGTACATGGGCTGCATGTGCATCGGCTTCCAGATGGGCCTCCCCTCGGCGTTAAAACTTTTAAGCGCCTCTAAGATCTCATCCGGGCAACTCTTTCCCGGCGCGCTTTCATACACTGTTTCCCGGTCCCCACGGGCCGTCCGGCACATGGCGGACTCCTCCACTATAAGGCAGCTCAGCCAGAAATTCGGGACCGAATTTTCCTCATCCCAGGGATTCATCGCTGCCGGGAGACCGGAAAGCCCTTTTTTATACCGCTCATAAATCTTCCTCTTTGCTTCGATATGCTCTTCTAAATGCGGGAACTGGCCCCTCACCACGCCGGCGATCACGTTGCTCATGCGGTAATTGTAGCCCAGCTCCTCGTGTTCGTACCACGGGGCCGCCTCCCGGCTCTGCGTGGACCATTTCCGCGCTTTCCTCGCGCCTTCCCCATCATCCGTGAGCAGCATCCCGCCCGAGCTGCCGGTGATGATCTTGTTCCCGTTAAAGCTCACCACGCTGTAATCCCCAAATGTCCCGGTCTGTTTCCCTTTGTACACTGCCCCCAGGGATTCCGCCGCGTCCTCAATGAGCAGCGCGCCGTGCGCGTCGCAGATTTCCCGGATCGCGCCGATCTTCCCCGGCGTGCCGTACAGGTGCGCCACGACCGCCAGCTTCACCTCCGGGTACATTTCAAAGGCCCTCTCAAGCGCTTCTGGATCCATGTTCCAGGTACCGCGCTCCGTGTCGATGAATACCGCTTCGCCGCCCTCGTAGAGCACCGGGTTCACGG